>CALMKY010000643.1 GCA_937867195.1 uncultured Saprospiraceae bacterium
AAGCTGGTCAATAGAAAACTATTTTGTTCTCAAGGGTCAGACGGAATGACGACAGACGAAAAAGGCAATGTGTACCTCTCAGGCCGAGGGGTCACTGTATACGACAAGTCAGGAAAACGATTAGGTAATATTCCCATTCCCGAACCATGGACTGCAAATCTTACATTTGGTGGAAAGGATAAAAAGACCTTGTTTATTACAGCTTCAAAATCAGTTTATACCCTGGCTATGAAAATTAAAGGAGCCTAGAAAATATTTAACCTGGTTTTCAGCCAACATCGTACATTGTATATCGTCCATTGAACATTTATGCCTCACGATCATCATCACGATCATTCCACTATCGAGTTAAATCACATTTCGATAGCTTTTGCTGTCGGTATCGTTTTAAATTTATTATTGGTCATCGTACAGGTGATTGCCGGATTGTATTCCCATTCACTATCCCTCCTGAGTGACGCGGGTCACAATTTTTCTGATGTAGGTTCTTTAGTGATTTCATTGATAGCATTTAAATTATTATCTGTAAAATCCAATAAGCAGTACACTTATGGATACAAAAAGACTTCTGTGCTCTCGGCGTTATTTAATTCAATTATTTTATTATTATCGATCGGTGCCATTTTGTATGAAGCAATCCAACGATTGATGCATCCGATGCCTGTACCCGGATTGGTCGTTGCCGGGATCTCAGGATTAGGCATCGTCATCAACGCGGTGAGCGCATATCTATTTATGCGGGATAAAGAAAAGGATATCAATATCAAATCAGCGTACCTTCATTTATTATCCGATGCGGTGATATCGTTAGCATTATTAGTAGGTGGAATCATTATCTATTTTACCAATTGGTTTTGGGTGGATAGTATCCTGAGCATCGTCGTAGCCATCATCATTCTGGTCACCACCTGGAAGCTACTGATTCAAAGTCTTAGATTGTCTTTGGATGGTGTGCCTCTGCACATTGATGTGGATCAGATAAAAAAAGTCGCATTAACCATACACGGGATTACCGATATTCATCATGTACATGTCTGGGCGATCAGCACGACCGAAAATGCCCTCACAGCCCATGTGGTTTTAAAAGACGACACAACGGCAGACGAAGAAGCCGATATAAAGCATGAACTTAAACATCAGCTCTTTCATAATAAAATACATCATGTCACCCTTGAAACGGAGAGAGAACACATACCCTGCGAAACGGAACCCTGTTAAACTTTTATCCCGGCTTATTTAATCCAAAATACATAGATTGCATCCTTATCTCAATGAATTATCTTAATTCCATCTTAAAATTATTTTTGGTGTTCATTTGTTTTGAATGCTCTGCTCAAAAAATATTTATAATAAAAGACAGCACCAATGCCGAACCCATTGTAGGAGCTGCCATCAAAATCATTAATACAGATAAAGGTGCAAATACAGATGTAGACGGTAAGGCTATTTTAAACTCAAATCAAGCAGCATTCGATGTCAATATTAGTTATATAGGTTATGAAGAAAAGAATATTCATTTGGATGAATCAACAAATTATCCACTGATCATTTTACTCTCTCCTTCACATGAAGAATTGGATCAGGTCATCGTTTATTCAACCCGCACCAACAATCGAATCGAAGATGCTCCGCTTAAAGTAGAAGTCCTCGGCCTGGAAGAAGTAAACGAAGAAAATTCCATTAAACCGGGGAATGTAACTTCCTTGTTGGGTGATATCTCCAGTATACAGATACAACAACTATCTGCTATCAATAATAATTCCGTCGTCAGAATGCAGGGTCTCGATGGTAAATACACTTTGTTGCTTAGAGATGGTATGCCGGCGTATGGATCATTGAGTGGTGGTTTGAGTTTGTTGCAGATACCCCCACTCGACTTGCACCAGATCGAAATCATCAAAGGACCTGCCAGTACTCTCAATGGTGGTGGAGCCATCGCCGGTTTGATCAATTTTGTATCGAAGCGACCTCCTGTGGATAAACCAGAATCCTCATTTACTCTCAATCGGTCAACCTTGGGCGAAACCAATCTTAATTTTTATACGGCGGCTTCCAAAGGAGATTGGGGATATACGTTGATTACATCTTATACCCATCAAGGGGCGCGAGATGTAAATAAGGACGGATTCTCTGATTTGCCTTTATTAAATGATTTTATATTTCATCCCAGACTGTTTTATAATCACGACAAAGATCATTTAGTGTTTGGGTATTCGTATACCGATGATGTTCGCAACGGTGGTGACCTGATTGCCATCCAGAATCGAAACGATGCTGCTCATCCTTTCTTTACAGATATTAAAACCAAACATCATGGATTCGATATAGACTATAAACACAATTTTGATCCTGATCATCTTTTTTCATTCAAAAGCAGTCTCAATGATTTTAACCGAAGGGACCTGGATCGTACCACCTCTTTTCATGGCGTTCAGGATAATGTATACTCTGAGGCATACTACAGCATTCATCACCATCAACATCAATGGATCCTGGGTGCAAATTATGTGCGCGATGATTTCAATAAGAAAAGTAGGGATTCATTGGCGATTCATTCGTTTCACGATAATACCGTCGGGTTTTTTAGTCAGTATTCATTCAGCGTACCCGATAAAATCAACCTCGATCTTGGATTTCGGATAGACCATCACAATCAGTATGGATGGTTTGCTTTACCTTCTGTCGCTATGCTCATCCACAGTGGTAAATCTCTTTCCTTCAGGATCAATGGCGGTACCGGCTATAAATCACCGGAATTACTGGAATTGGTTGAAAACGAATATTATCAAAATAAAGCTTCATCCTCTTTATCATCCGGTATCAGAGCAGAAAACAGCATCGGCGGTACGTTGGAATGGAATTATAAAAAAGTGTATGAAAATGACTTGTCTTTATTTATTAATCAGACATTTTTTATAACGCAAATAAGGCATAGCGTGCGACCCATCGTTTTATCCTCTGACCGGATATTCTATGACAACAGTCTTGCATTTGTATCCACGAAAGGAATTGACAATTATATAACCATTCATAAACAACCTTATGAATTCTATCTCGGTTATACCTATACGCGTCCTATATACGATAAAAATGCATCCATACCCTTTATAACCTATACACCTCTTCATCGTGCAGCCATGACCCTGGTAGACGAAGTCGATGAGCACTGGAGGCTGGGTATCGAATCATCTTATAACGGATATCAATATCTTGACAACGGAAATAAATCAAAAGGATATTATTTTGCAGCGGCTTCTGTACAATATAAAACGGGTCACGTCACGTTCGTGTTGAATGGTGAAAATCTATTTGATTTCAGACAATCCAAATCTGAAGCCATCGTAACCGGAGGTTTTATAAATCCTCAGTTTAAAAAATTGTGGGGACCGATCGATGGCCGGGTGATTAATTTGTCGATGATGGTAAAGTGGTAAATTGGAAAATAAGGTTACGGCTTTATCCATTGATGATCCTTAGCAAATTGCAAAACTTTAATCCTGGTAGCATCAATATCCAAAGGCACATTGGAGATAATCGAATAGAAAAAATCCTGATCCGGTATGCTTACAAAATCAGCCGTAAAACCTCCCTGAGATCCGGTATGACCATACAATGGGTGGTGAGCAATGGAGTCTATAAAAAAAGACAAACCGAGCTGAGAAGGCTTACTGTCTTTCCATTCACTGAGCGGATAAATGGTTCTCGATAGATGAACAATCTCTTTATCGGCAAATATGTTTTGCCTGATTGCTTTTTCATATAGATACAATTCGTCTACGGAGCTCCATACTCCTCCATTTCCCGATGCATTAAAAGTAGGTTCTTCGCCATAATCTTGCTCTTTCCAGGTATTCCCAATATGCAAATAAGCATGCGAGACACCATGATCAGGATGGGCTCCGTCGGTAATCGTGCTGGTTTTCATTCCACTTGGAACGAAAATAAGTTGTTGGATATATTCCTGCCATTTGGTCCCGGTAATTTGTTGAATAATCAAAGCGAGTGCATTGAAAGCAGGATTGGAATAATGAAAGCGGGTACCGGGCTCAAACTCCAGTGAATCATTTTGCATAATCGGCGCCCAGTTCTGAGCATCATCTGCCGTCAGAAAATAAATACTGTCTTTTTTTATTGGCCTGTTATCCGGTAATCCCGAACTGTGAGTCATCAGATGATAGATCCGCACCTTCTTACCTAGCTCGGGATTTTTCCAAACCGGGAAATATTTTATTAAACTATCGGTGAGATTTATTTTTCCCTGCTTTGCCAAAGTAAGAATTCCATACGCTACAAATGTCTTTGAGATTGATCCGACGTTGAATAAAGAAGATGATTGGATTGGTTTTTTAGAATGTACATCTTCTACACCTGTCTGAAATTGATAGACTGTACTATCCTTTGTTACTATTTTCAATACAAAACCCGGATCTGCATTGGAGGTATGATTTAACGGATAACCGACTATAAAATCAGGAATTGAATTTTTGCAGGATAGGATCGAAAAAATTAAACTTGAAACTATAATAATTTTAATCTGCATATACTAACCTTTGACAATTGCTTCTTCCATATTGTACATGGTATGGATTACTTGCATGAGGGCCGCCGTTTCAGTTTTATTGGAAAGACTCTTATCTGAATAATGATATTCCCCAGCATTCAGTAATTGATTTGCTTTTTGGGGATTCAAACTGAAATTATTTTTTTCATTTTCAAAATAATCATTCAATATTTTCAATTCATCCGCAGAGGCTGTTCGACACAGGATTTTCCTGAACGCTATCGGGATTGATTGTTTAATATCCTGATTGGAGGAAGTTAATTTTTGAGCTAATACGCGGGATGCTTCCACGACCTGAGGATCATTGAGTAATACCAAAGCTTGTAACGGGGTATTGGTGATGACTCGCCTCACTTCGCATTGATCGCGATTGCTGCCATCAAAGGTCAGCATTGAAGGTGGAGGGGCTGTCCGTTTAATAAATGTATACATTCCCCGACGGTACAATTGATCACCATGATCCTGCACATAGGCAGCCAGTTGTCCTCGGCCGGAGGTCGCAGATTCCCAGATTCCTTTGGGTTGATATGATTTTGCACTGGGTCCGCCTATATCATCGTTTAACAATCCACTGGATGCCATGATCATATCTTTGACCAGTTCTGCAGTAAGCCTATTGCGTTTATAACGGGCCAGATAGATATTGTCAGGATCTTTTGCTAAATGTTCTTTGGTAATAACTGAAGATTGACAATACGTCGCAGATGTCACCATTTGTTTGACAAGACGTTTGATATCCCAGCCATGATTCATAAAATCTACTGCTAACCAATCTAATAATTCAGGGTGACTTGGGGGTTCGCCCTGTAATCCGAAATCACCGGTAGTTTTTACCAAACCTCTTCCAAATATTTCAGCCCAAACGCGATTGACAAATACTCTGGAAGTGAGCGGATTTTTTTTATCGAATAGCCACTGTGCTAATCCGAGTCTATTCTTTTTATAAAGCGTCGTATCGAATGCAAACATTCGTGCCGGGGTATGAGGTTCTACACTGTCTCCATGTTGATCATAATTGCCCCGCTTGAGTAAATAGGTGGTTCGCTTAACACTGCTGTCCTTCATAATCATAACCTCTACCGGGAAAGTATCTTTTTTATTGATCCATTGCATGAGTCGGTGTACATCGTCGTTAGAAATCGACATTTTGGGTGGATCTGCCAGGGATGCAAGAGAAATGTCCCCAACCAATCCTTTCTCATTGACTTGGTTAAAGAATGCAAACAGACTATAATAATCTTTCTGCGAGATAGGGTCGTATTTGTGATCATGACATTTTGCACATTCAAATGTCATCCCCAAAAATGTCTTACCGAATGTATTGGTGCGGTCGCTTACATATTCCACGCGATACTCTTCATCGATGATACCTCCTTCCTGAGTGATTTTATGATTACGATTGAAACCGGTAGCCAGCAGGCTTTCTTTGGTTGCATCCGGGATCATATCACCCGCCAATTGATATGTCACAAATTTATCATAGGGATAGTTGGCATTGAATGCATGGATCACCCAATCTCTCCAGGGCCACATGGTTCGCAGACCATCGTCCTGATAACCGTGACTGTCTGCATAGCGTGCAGCATCGAGCCAGGGGATCGCCATTTTTTCTCCATAATGCGGATTGGCCAATAAGGTATCCACTATTTTTTCATAAGCATTGGGTGATGGATCATTTAAAAACTGATCCTGCAGTACAACCGAAGGAGGCAATCCGATCAGATCGAGACTCAGTCTTTTCAATAATCTTTCTTTATCTGATTCTTCGTTGGGTTTGAGGCCATGTGATTTCATTTTATCAAATACAAACTCATCGATTTCATTATGAGCCCAATGTCCGGAGGCTTTGGGTACCGGATTTGCTACCGGTGGAATGAGTGACCAATGAGGTTTATACACTGCTCCTTGCTTAATCCATTTTTCTATCAGCTTAATTTCATAATCACTCAGTTTAAGGTTAGAAGAGGGGGGCGGCATTAAAATGGAGGTATCCTGGGATGCAATACGATTGTATACTTCTGATGCATGAGGATTCCCTTTTACCAATGCATATTTACCTTTTGATTCTTTAAGCGGGGCATAGGCACTGTCTGCTATATCGAGTCGCAATCCTGCCTTCCGCTGATTTCCATCTGGACCATGGCATTTATAGCATCGATCGGAAAGAATGGGTCTGATGTATTGATTAAAATCTACCTGATCCGGTAAAGATTCACTTTTTGAATCTGATTTGAAAACAAAATAACCTAAGCTTATTAACAGAAGCAATCCTCCGATCCACAAAATAGATTTCATAACGAACAGGGAGTTAAGTTATAAAGATTTATGGACTAATAAAAATGCCATATGAATCCAGTGAATTCTACGCCATTTTCATCCTAATTCCCATGAGCTCTTACGGTTTACTTAACGTTAATGAATAAAATAATCTGGATTTGCAAACACAGGTGGTCCCATGGATTATAAGCAGGAAAGCTTCTATTCATATCTTAGCCAAATAGTATCCATTCCATATCTTTGCGCCTCGAAATAAGCAAAAACTATTTTTTATAAAGCTTTCTGTTATGCATGTTTTAAAATTTGGAGGATCCAGTGTAGGCAATCCTGATCGCATATTATCTGTGATCAATATTTTGAAAGGATACCAAAAGAAGAAGATAGAATTTACAGTTGTCTTTTCTGCTTTCAGTGGCGTTACAGATTCATTGATATCCATGGCTCAGACAGCTTCTAAGGGAGATCCATCTTATTTAAGCCTTTGGAACACATTCCATACCCGACATATAGATGCAATCCATCATCTGGTAAAAAACAAATCGGCCAATGAAAAGCTTCGATCATCGTTTACTGAAATGTCGGACACTCTAAAAAATTTACTGCAAGGTACTTTCCTCGTAATGGAAGCATCTCCCCGTACAATGGATTATGTACTGAGTTTCGGAGAGCGTGCATCCTGTATGATCATCACTGAAGCCATGAACGAACAGAACATCGCATCCGAATTTTTAGATGCTCGTGAAATCATTAAAACAGATAAAAACTTTGGGTCTGCACATGTTGATTTTAATTCAACTTATAAACTTATCAAATCGCGTTACAAATCATCTAAAAAAGTAAAAGTAGTCACCGGTTTTATAAGCAGTGCCAAAGGAGGTCTTACGAC
>CALMKY010000644.1 GCA_937867195.1 uncultured Saprospiraceae bacterium
ATATTAAGAAGGATGATATGAATTCCCTATTGGGAAGCACCTTTACGATAGGAAAGGATTCGACTCCGTATAAGGTAACCGCAATATGCAAAGATGTTCCGAATAATTCTCATTTAAAATTTGACATACTGGTATCGTATACAACTATGTTGTCCGGACCATATCCCTACGTAAAAGCCGATTACGATTTTACGGATTCAGACTTCTGGCATTATCTATTGCTTAAGCACGGTACGGATCTTAAAAAGCTGGAGGCCAAATTTGAATCATTTAGTGAAAAACATTTCCAGGGAAATAAAGTTTCCGGCAGCGTCGAGAAATTTTATCTTCAACCTTTATCCAAAGCGCACCTATATTCAGATTTTGAATATGAAATTGGAGAAACCGCCAGCGCCACCGTCGTATGGAGCCTGCTGTTCATTGCAGGTCTGATCATGGTCATCGCCTGGGTCAATTACATCAACCTTTCAACCGCCAAATCTATGGAGAGGGCAAAAGAAGTCGGTATGCGAAAAGTGGCCGGAGCTACCAAACAACAACTCATTTTGCAATTTTTATCCGAATCCATAATAATAAATGCGATTTCAGTTTTGATAGCCATCGTCCTGGTTATCTTTTTACAAAAAAGTTTTAATTCCTTGGTAAGGCAACCCTTATCACTTTCTTATTTACTGGGAAACAGCTTTCAGGGATATGCCGTTCTTATTCCACTTGTTGTTTTCATCCTCTCTGGCATGATGGTCTCCGGACTATATCCTTCCCTGGGTCTGGCATCCTTTAAACCCATTTTGGTTTTAAAAGGCAAGTTTACAAGGTCCGGGCATGGAATATTTTTACGCAAAGTTTTGGTCGTTGGTCAATTTGCAATAACCATTGCATTGATCATTGGTGCTTTCACCATAGAACAGCAGATAAAGTTTATGAATGCACATCAGTTGGGCATGAACATTGACCAAATGCTGATTGTATCGTCTCCATCACTGAGTTCGTTTGATTCAACCTTTATCATACGGGAAAATAGTTTTAAAGAAGAAATAAAAAAAATAACCAATGTAAAAGGTGCCGCCACATCGGATCGTCTTGCAGGAGATGAAATGTCCAGAGTCTTCAATGTACACCGATCCGATGACCTGACCGGTAACAAACTTTCGATGCGGAATATGGGAGCCGATGCGGACTTTATCCCGGTATATCAAATTAAGGTATTGGCCGGCCGAAAATTTGAACAAACGGATTATCATGCTGATTATAACAAACTGCACAATGTGGTTATAAATGAACATGCCGTAAAACTGCTTGGTTATGGATCCAATGAAGAAGCCATTGGTAAATCGATTACCATGTTTAACAAAAAATGGGATATCATCGGAGTCATCAATAATTATCATCAAAAATCCCTTCGGTATGCCTTAGAGCCTCTTGTCTTGCAACCATTTTATTCAACCTACAATCCAATTTCAATAAAAATAAATTCGCAAAATTTATCCTCAACTCTGGAACAGATAAAAAAATTGTATGCAGATTTCTTTCCGGGAAATGCTTTTAATTATTTCTTTTTAGACGATCGATTCAATCGGCAATATGCCAATGATAAATTATTTGGTAAAACCTTTACTGTTTTTGGTGGTTTTGCTATTCTGATAGCTTGCCTGGGACTCTTTGGCCTTTCATTGCTATCCACTTTACAAAGAACAAAAGAGATAGGCATGCGGAAAGTCTTGGGAGCTTCAGTATCCAATATTCTGTTTCTCATATCAAAGGATTTTATCAAGTTGATCTTCATTGCTTTTGTTATAGGATCACCGATAGCATGGTATTCGATGCATACCTGGTTGCAAACGTTTGCCTTTCGGATTCATATCAGTACCTGGATTTTTATCGGCGCCGGGGTTTTAGCAACCTTGATCGCGATGTCAACCATCTGTATCCAGGCTTTCAAAGCTGCATTCATGAATCCGGTAAAATCGATCAGAACAGAATAAGAATCAGGTCACGGTTATTAATTTTAATTCGCTTTACCCAAGGATATGATAAAATATAATTTTTATATTTTTAGTTCAAAAAAATGGTTGAGCAGTATTCTAGTCCAATGAATCAAAGAATCAGATCCATTGATATTTTAAGAGGCCTGATCATGATTTTGATGGCAATCGATCATGTGCGCTTGTACGGCGGGATTCCAGCCGGTGGCGAAAGTGCAAGTTTGTTCTTTACGAGGTGGATAACCCATTTTAGTGCTCCGGGCTTTGCTTTTTTCGCGGGTACTTCTATATTCTTAATGTCGAGAAAAATGAATGACTTTGCTTCTCTATCAAAATTTCTATTGAAACGAGGATTGCTATTAGTACTTCTTGAAATTACCTTCATTCGTTTGTTATGGGCTTTCAAAATTGATTATAGTCAATTTTTTCTGGCAGGTGTAATTTGGATGCTTGGCTGGTGCATGGTCATTATGGCATTCTTTGTACGATTTAATGCAGCTACCTTAGGTATCCTTGGCTTGTGCATCATGGCCGGACAGTCATTATTTCATTATGTGCCTAACGTTTTACCGGCCCATCTCGGTGATTCTTTTAGTTTGTTCTGGAATTTTATATACCCTACGGATGCACAGAGCCCGGATAATATTGCAATTCTCTATGTAATAGTTCCCTGGATCGGTGTGATGGCAGCGGGTTATGGATTTGGGTTAGTGATTGAAATGGAAGAAAACAGAAGAAGAAATTTTAAGTGAAATGAAAAAAATAACCTTTCTATCATTATTCGGCTTGCTCACTGTTTTTGCAAAGGGACAAAGTAACTTGTTTGTTCCGCCATTGCCTGAAATGAGCTATGTTTCGGTGGTTGACAAATCAAAATTCCTGGGAGACCGTTGGAGTTATATGGAATCTGGTAAGACAACTTCCCCAGTAATTATTTGTATGCATGGCTATGGAGGGAGTTCGGCAGACTG
>CALMKY010000645.1 GCA_937867195.1 uncultured Saprospiraceae bacterium
GAAGATATGGATGATATGCTGCAATACACGGAGCGTCATGCGTACAATTTTCTGACCGATCCCAATACAACGTTTCAAGTGGCAGCGAACAAAATCAGTGCTGCGGAAGCTGTACAAAGGATATTTTATAGCAACAGTTATGAGTTTTTTCGAAGGTATTTTAGATAAGGTGATTACCTTCGCTTATTCTAGTTTTATTGTTTGATGCATTATTTTTATTCAAGTCTTGCTGACCCCGATCAATTTATACTCCTGGATGAAGAAGCTGCTCATGCACACGTATTGCGGTTAAAACCCGGGGATACAATTTATATTTTAAACGGTGTCGGCTATAAATATCAATGCATCATTGACCGACTCGATAAAAAGCAAGTGATGGGTAAAGTCGTTGCACGGGTTTTGATCGAAAAGCCCAAACCAAATGTAACCATCGCTTTATCTCCAACGAAAAGTATTGAACGCTATGAATGGTTTTTAGAAAAAGGTACCGAATTGGGGGTTCAATCGTTTATTCCTGTGATGACTCAAAAATCTGAACGCAGGCAAATCAACCTTAAGCGGCTGAATAAAATCATATTGAGCGCATTTAAACAATCGGGTAGAGGTTGGTTGCCCAGTTTGCAGGCATTGATCCCCTATGAAAAATTTATACAGACCTGCAACAGTGAATATAAGTTGATAGCCCATGCCTCAGGAACAGGATTCAGGGAGTTTGCTTTCAAGCCCGACACGCAGATGACTATTTGTATTGGACCAGAAGGTGACTTTACTGACCACGAATTGGATTTTGCTTTACAACATGATTTTCAGAAAATTTCTTTGGGCGATTATCGATTAAGGACTGAAACGGCCGGTGTGGTTGTAGCAGCACTTTTAGCAAATAATTAATGTATGATCGGATATATTTGTAAGGATGAAAAAAATCATTTTCTGTTTTCTGTTATTCTTCATGGCTGTTGGATTGAATTCCTTTAAACTTGCACCGACCCTAAAACTTGGTTTATTAAAATATGGTGGGGGTGGAGATTGGTATGCCAATCCTTCGTCCTTGACAAATCTTTCAAAATTTTGTAATCAACAATTAGGAACCAACCTGGATGATGATTATGCGACAGTAGAAGTAGGCAGTGCTGATTTGTTTAATTATCCGTTTATCCATATGACCGGCCACGGGAATGTGGTCTTTAGCGATCTGGAGGCAGAAAATTTAAGGAATTACCTGATCAGCGGTGGTTTCCTGCACATCGATGATAATTACGGTATGGATCCTTATATACGGCCCGCCATGAAAAAGGTTTTCCCTGAACTCAGTTTTATCGAATTGCCTTTTGAACACGAGATTTATCATCAAAAATTTGAATTCAAAAACGGATTGCCCAAAATTCACGAACACAATAATAAGCCACCTCAAGGTTTTGGATTGCTATACGAAGGCCGTTTGATTTGTTTTTATTCTTTTGAATGTGATCTGGGAGATGGTTGGGAAGATCCGGAAGTCCATAAAGATCCGGAAGAAGTAAGAATTAAAGCACTAAAGATGGGAGCCAACCTGGTTCAATATGTTTTCAATGAAGCAAAGAGGTAATTTTATGCTGTATATTTGTTACCCCACCATTCTTTTAGCCGTTCGTTGATTTTGATTTCGGTAGCATTATTTTGTGGTGAATAAAAGGTACTACCACTTATTTCCTGAGGTAAGAATTCTTGTTTTATAAAATTGCCGGCATAATCATGAGCATACAGGTAATCTTTGCCATAGTCTAGGTTTTTCATCAGAGGTGTGGGTGCATTTCGTAAATGGAGCGGCACGGCCAGGTCACCGAATTGTTTGGCTGCATCCAGTGCCATGCCAATGGCCAGATAGGCTGAATTGCTTTTGGGAGAGGTCGCGAGGTAAATGACTGCTTCTGATAAAATAATTCTGGATTCAGGCATCCCGATCATATGGATGGATTGGTAGCACGCATTGGCGATCAAGAGTGCATTTGGATTTGCCAGTCCAATATCTTCTGCGGCAGATATAACGATTCTTCTGGCTATGAATAAAATATCTTCTCCTGCGTTGAGCATCCGGGCAAGGTAATACAACGCCGCATTGGGGTCTGATCCCCTTATGGATTTGATCATAGCACTGATGATATCGTAATGCATATCGCCTCCTTTATCGTATCTTGACATATTTTGCTGAATGGCGTCGGATACGATTTCATTTGTGATGTGTATTTCGGTGGCTTTTTCGGTGAGGGCCAGAATCTCTAATATATTATAAAGTTTTCTTCCATCACCAGCTGCGTATTGAATCAATGCTTCCGTTTCGTCGATTACCCAGGTCTTTTGTTTTAGCAATTCATCATTTTGAATGGCGTCTTTGGCCATAAAAAGTAAAGCCTGTGAATCCAAGGGCTTAAGTATATAGACCTGGCATCGGGAGAGAAGAGCGGAAATTACTTCAAAGGAAGGATTTTCCGTCGTGGCACCAATCAGGGTAACAGTGCCTTTTTCCACCGCATGCAATAGCGAATCCTGTTGGGATTTAGAAAAGCGATGTATTTCATCAATGAATAAAATTGGGTTTGGTTGATCAAAGAATTGAGTTTTTTGTGCTTTTTCCAGCGTTTCCCGTATTTCTTTAACTCCGGAGTCAATGGCATTGAGCTGAAAAAGGGTACGGTTTTGAACATGTGCGATCAACCTTGCCAATGTTGTTTTTCCGGATCCGGGAGGTCCCCACAATATCATTGAAGTGCTTTTGCCGGACTCGATTAATTTGCGAAAAACGGCTCCCGGCGCCATGAGGTGTTCCTGACCCATATAATGGTCTAAGGTCTTTGGACGCATTCGTTCAGCTAAAGGAAACATAGCTGCAAATTTACAATTGGACGATGTAGGGTGGTACTTTTTATCGCCCGATCAAAAAGGCAATGGCCATAGAACGATATCGACTCTCCTGTTTTTTAATTTCCCTTCCCAGGTATTGTTGTCAAATTGAGGATCCCACAATCCATGATCTTTGATGAATACTTTATTAGTTGGTATTCCATCTTCTTCCAGGAAATCTACGGTGGATTCACTGCGCATTTTGGATAACCATTCATTGAAGTCTGCTCCTCCAATATTGTCTGTATGACTGTGAATATGAATCTCATAATTACTGAGAATTTCTTTAGATAGAAATTCCCTAACTTTTGCTTTTTCTTCGTCCGATATATAATAACTCCCACCTCTAAAATAGATACTTACTGTTTTGTATGCCTTTTCTTTTTCCTGATCGGATTGCGCGTGGGTAACATTGCACAATGAAAAAAACAATAAAAACCAAAATAATTTCATTGCCTTTTTAGGATTTAATAATTGAAAGTTATGGTTTAATCACTATAAAACAAAACCCATTTTGATTTTTATGAATCAGCATATTTATTCTTTACAAACCAATAACCTTTATTCCAGCATAGATTTTATATGATCAATGATTTATCAAACAACGGAATGCCTTGCCCAAATGTTCCACAATATCGCTCGCGATTAACGATTCATAACTCGCATCTGCATAGGCAAGATCACCGGCCAATCCATGGACGTATGTACCCAATAGAGCAGCATGCCTGCTGTCGTAACCCTGGGCTAATAAACCGGTTAGAATACCGGTCAGCACATCTCCTGCTCCTGCTGTTGCCATTCCCGGGTTACCGGTGCAATTGAAATAGATCGTACCGTCGGAAAACGCAATCGCACTGTGTGCCCCTTTGAGGATAATGGTAATATTGTATGAAGTGGCCGCTGTCCTCAACCGCTCCAGCCGGTCAAAGCAAGAATTACATTTCCCAAACAATCGATCAAACTCTTTGACATGTGGCGTCAGGATAGTCCCGGAGGGCAGTTTGTATAATAAAGTTTGATGGGCACTTAATAGATTGATGCCATCCGCATCTATAACCAATCGTGGGATTTGTTGATTCAATAATGCTTCAAACGCCCGATGGGTAGATTCTTTTAAATCAATACCGCAGCCTACACCCACCGCATCGTATTGCTTCATATCCTTCGGTAGGGTAGACCAATAATACTGATGATCATCTACATCTGCCATGGCTTCTGGTACGGCCATTTGTAAAGTAGGATAATTAATGGAAGGAATATGATTGGTCAATAGACCTACTCCGGAACGCAGACAGGCTTTAGCGGATAAAATGGCAGCTCCGGCTTTGCCGTGTGATCCATTGATTAATAATGCATGACCATAAATTCCTTTGTGAGAAAATTTTTTACGACGAAAAAGAATTTTTTTTATCAATTCTTGTTCAATCAAATAATAATTTGTCCTGGTATGTAGAATAAATTGGGGGTTGAGTCCAATATCAACTGTTTCCCATTTTCCGGTGAACTGTTCTGAATCGGGAAGTAAAAAACTCAATTTGGGAATTTGGAAAGTAATCGTACGATTGGCATGGATGGCTTCCGGGGTATTCCTGTCTGCAAACATACCAGAAGGAATATCGACAGAAACTTTGAGTTGGGGTAAAGAATTGATCCAATGTACGAGATCTTCTATATTACCCTCTAACGGACGGTTTAATCCGGTACCAAGCAAAGCATCAATAATGATTTCATTCGATGCCAACACCGGTAATTCATTAAGATTTATAACAAATAATGGAATATGTCCATACCCAGGTAATCGTTGCAAATTGATATTGAAATCATTTGATTTTTCCTGTCCCCAATCCGCCAGGTACACTTTGACATCGTATCCTTTCATAGATAGGATCCGGGCAATGGCCAATCCATCACCCCCGTTATTTCCGGTACCACAAAACACGGCAATGGGTGTTTCCAGGTCAGGATATTTTGTAATAAAACTTTCTGCAAATGCATTGCTTGCCGTTTCCATTAAATCAATGGAGGCAATACCTTTTGAAACCAGGGTATCCTGATCCCATTCTTTGATCTGTTGGGCAGAGAATAGTTTCATATTGATATTACCTACAATATACAATGCAGATAGGTAATATCAAAATGATCTGTGTCAAGATAACATTACAAATGTATGCATTCGCCGTAAGCTTGAGCTGCCGCTTCCATCAAGGCTTCGCTCATGGTAGGATGTGGATGGACTGTTTTGACAATATCCATCCCTGTACATTCCAGACGACGGGCAGCCACCACTTCTGCAATCATTTCAGTCACATTCATACCGATCATATGGGCACCTAAAAACTCACCATATTTTGCATCGAAGATCACTTTGACAAATCCTCCGGGTGCTCCGGACGCCTTTGCTTTTCCTGAAGCAGAAAATGGGAATTTACCCACCTTTATATCATATCCCG
>CALMKY010000646.1 GCA_937867195.1 uncultured Saprospiraceae bacterium
TGATCAACCAAAACGATATCCGCCAATTTACCTGGTTCCAACGAACCAATTTCTTTGTCGGCACCCAAAGCCTGAGCACCATATAATGTCGCACTGCGAATGATTTCCAACGGATGAAATCCGGCTTCACGAAGCAATTCCAATTCCCTTGGATATGAAAATCCATATAATTGATAAATAAAACCTGAATCGGTACCTACCGTGACCCGGCCACCCTTGTTTTTAAATTCATTGACAAACTGCATCCAGATGCGATAATTTTCTTTCCATTGCACTTCTTGTTCAGTTCCCCAGGAATGCCAATAAGATCCATGGGAGACTCTGCTCGGAGCATAAAATTTCCACAAACTGGGCATAGTATAGTCGTTGTGAAATTCTTGCATTCGAGCACGTGTAAAATCACGATTTGCTTCGTAGATATTAAATGTGGGATCAAGGGTAAAATCAAGGTGAAGCAATGTGTCCATCACAGCATTCCATTTGGCGGATCCGGGTTTAGCGGCTTGCTTCCACAATTTACCAGCTTCCCCAAAACGATCCTGCTCATTGGCATAATTGTAATCCGCGGGATAATCTTGTATTGTACGATCATCAAACAATGCTTCCGGCAGGCCATACCAATGTTCCATGCTGGTCAGCCCCGCTTTTGCGCTATTCAATACATTCCAACGGGCTACATCTAATTGTGCATGATGGCAAGCGGATCGTAATCCAATCTTTTTATTTTCTTCCAAAGCGGCTTGCATGATTTCCGGTTTAGCCCCCATAAACTTGATTCCATCCGCACCGCGTGCTGCATTTTCTCTGACCCATTGGCGTGCCTGATCCGCTGTGGTGATGGGCTCATGGGCACCTTGACCAAAAAAAGTGTATGCGAATATTCTTGGTGCAGTAATTAAGTTCATGGCTGATTTATTTTTTTCATCCAACACCCAATCAATACCATTTCCCGATCCGGGATCTCGAACGGTCGTAATCCCATGCGCCATCCATAGTTTAAATACGTATTCCGCATCAGCACCTTGATCTTTACCGCCAATATGCCCGTGCATGTCAATAAACCCAGGCAAGGCGTACATGCCTTTGGCATCCATTTCTTTTCCGCCTGCAATCAGTTTTGTTTTTCCACCACCACCTTCGACACCCGGATATCCGGCCGATTCAATTTTTTTTATGCGATTGTTTTCGATGACAATGTCCATGGGACCTATTGCAGGTGCGCCCGTTCCATTGATTACAGTTACATTTCGAATAATTAACTGTGTAAAGGGACCATTTCCTTCTTTGACTTCAGTGGCTTTCTTTACTTGAGAATAAGTAGAGAAGCAACTGGTTAATACCAAGAAAAAAGTAACTATTTGATTTTTCATTTTCATTATATGAATTGTAAATATATACTATCTAGTGTGTATTTTTAGCATGTCAATCACTTAGAGATGTACCGATTTTCCCTTCTTGTTTTTCTTTGGATGTCTTTGCCGTTGTCCTATTCCCAGACTGATTTTTTGCTCGGATTTCATTTTTCAGGATCCACTTATTTTGGTGATTTAGCTCCCGATAATAAAACCGGCAGTTTTTCTAAATTCCACTTGGGTATGGGATTTCTGATTGAAAAGGAAATCCTCGATCATGTATCTGTTTCTTTTAATTATGATCATGCTACTTTATCAGGTGACGATAAAAAATCAGATGTCTTGGAAAGAAGGATCAGGAATCTCAGTTTTATCTCTCCCATTGATTGTATAACCCTCATCATGAAATACAGGATACCCATTGCTTTTCAACAGAAAATCGGTATTCAATTTGGAACCGGCATTGCAGGTTTTGTATTTGATCCCAGGGCCACCTTGAATGGACAATTGTATAGGCTTCAGCCTTTGCGTACGGAAGGGCAGGGACTCGTGGGCAGATCTTTGCCGTACAAACTTTCAAAGCTTGCCTTACCCATGCAGCTCGGTCTGTGGATCAGGTTGACATCCAATATTTTTTTAGAACCCTCCTTAAATTATTTTTATACCAATACTGATTATTTAGATGATGTCAGTGGAGATTATGCAGATAATGATTTGCTCAGAAAATACAAGGGGACGATAGCAGCAGATTTAGCCGATCGTCATCTGGAGGTTTTACCTAATGATATCCATTATCCTGCCGGTCAAGGAAGAGGAAATCCTTCGAGATTTGATCAATTTTTGATTTTTAAATTGGGCGTTACTTTCAGATTAGGAGAGAGCATTTCTTCTATACCAATCAAAAGAGTCAATTGCCCTTTTAAATAAAAGGTATATTCCAGGTGATAAAAAGTATTTCCTTTAAAAATTAAATGATCGTTGGATGAGTATCAGATGTTTCATTATTCTAAATGTTAATAATTGTGACGGTTGCATGATGATAACGTTTTATAGAATGTATATTTATGCTTCCATTTTTACAAAATGAAATGTGCCGTCGAAAGTTAATTATCCTGTTAATTTTAATTTTGTCTTTTAACCTGAGCAGAGCCCAGTCGGTTTGGTTAGGATCCTTCGTTACAGGTTCATCGTATTTTGGAGATTTGGCCCCATTTGATATTAAACAAAGTTTTTCGCAGATCCACAAAGGATATGGACTTTATGTAAGTAAAGAATTGTACGAAGGAGCATTTTTTTCATTTGTCTTTGAACATGCAGTTATTTCCGGCGATGACAAGCAATCGGCAGCTGAATCTCGTCGCATTCGAAATTTGAATTTTCAATCTCCACTGGATTGTGCTTCCCTGATGTTAGGATATCGAATATCGCCATTCAGAAGCAATGCGATCGGTGTAAAAGTTGCAACAGGATTGACTATTTTTAAATTTGATCCTCAGACGGTCCTGGATGGTCATCTAATCAGACTTCAGCCTTTGAGTACGGAAGGCCAAGGCTTACCGGGTGGCCCCAAACCATATGCATTAATTAATTATTCGATCCCTATCCAGGCAGGCTTATATTATCGTATATACCAAAACATATTCTTAGAGACTTCTTTTACTTTTTACTTTGCCAACACGGATTATCTCGACGATGTCAGCACCAGTTATTACGATTCAGAAACGCTTCGCCAGTTAAAAGGAGAAATCGCGGTACGGGTGGCTGATCGTCATATAGGCATTGAGACAGGACAAGGCAATTACCCGTCAGGACAAATTCGAGGCAATCCGAAGCGAAATGATCAATTTGGTTTTATTAAACTGGGTGTGTCGATGAACCTTGGCGAAAAAAATTCCGGTTCGTATCGGAGTAAGGTCAAATGCCCTGTCCTGGGAAAATCTCATATTTTTTAATCCGGGCTGACTCTTGTCAATTGTAGTGAAATTTCCCAGCGTGTATCTTTGCACCCGATATGCCAAAGAAATTGCATAATAGAATCAATCGCAAAGAGCTAAAGCAAGAATATGCTCAAAGCAATGAAAAGAGGCTGGTCATTTCATTTTATCGGTATTTCAAAATCGAGCTACCTGCATTATTTAGAAACCAACTGTACGAAGCATTGGATGCTATGGATGTTAAAGGCCGTATTTATGTGGCAAATGAAGGCATCAATGCTCAAATCAGTTTGCCGGATGAAAAGTTTGAAATACTTCAAGCCTATCTTGAGTCCATACCCGGATTATTCAACCTAAGATTGAATATAGCGGTCGAAAGTAAGACCAATGCTTTTTTTGCACTGATTATCAAAGTAAAGAATAAAATTGTTGCCGATGGCATTGACGATCCCGGTTTTGATCCTTCTAAATATGGTACACATCTCAAAGCTAAGGACTTTAATGATATGATATCCAATCCGAAAGCCATCCTGGTAGATATGCGCAATCATTATGAAAGTGAAGTCGGCCATTTTAAAAATGCCATCAGGCCCGAAGTCACTACGTTCCGTGAATCTTTACCCATGATTGCTGAATTATTGGCTGATAAAAAAAACGAGCCCATCGTCATGTATTGTACCGGTGGTATCCGATGTGAGAAAGCAAGTGCCTATATGCGGTACCGCGGGTTTAAAGATGTCTATCAACTGGAAGGCGGGATCATTAAATACGCTCACGAAGTACACGATCAGGGCTTAGATAATCTATTTATTGGAAAAAATTTTGTATTCGATGAAAGATTGGGTGAGCGCATTTCAAACGAAATCATAGCTCACTGTCACCAATGCGGTACCATTTGTGATGAACATACGAACTGTGCCAATGACGCTTGCCATATTTTATTTATCCAATGTCCTGTATGTGCTGCCAAATACGATCATACTTGTTCTCAAAAATGCGCTGACTTTATCAAACTGCCCAAAGAACAACAAATCGCACTCAGAAAGACGGAAGTATTCAACGGAAGTAAGTTCAGTAAAGGGAGATACAAAGCGCACAAAAATACCGAAGGGGAACTGGTATAAAAATTTACGAGATACATATGACGATACAAACACAGCATCAGGAGGACAATGTATGGACGAATCGTCGAAGGTCGATTGACAGCGAACCAATAGATAGTAACCCATACCAAAATAAATCGGGTATAGTATATCGTGGGCAGGATGCTGAGCATGTCGTACATTAGCACTTATTTAGTAGAAAGATAATGTCGTTGGATTATTCACTCATCGATTGTGGGGGTCAGGAAAAGCTTGAACGATTTGGCCAATATGTGCTTCGCAGGCCTGAGCCTCAAGCCATCTGGGCAAAACAATCAAAAGATTCTATCTGGAATCAATGGGATGCTTTCTATACACGCCCTTCCGGAGACGCCAAAGGTGGATGGTTGTATAAATCCAAACCGATCCAATCCTGGTGGATACACTACGGAGACATTAATATAAAATTGCAATGCACATCCTTTGGACATCTTGGTATATTTCCTGAACAGCAGGCTAACTGGGAAGAACTTGCCAAATTTTGTAAATCTAAGGCGAATCTAAAAATGCTCAATTTATTTGCTTACACGGGTGTGGCAAGCCTGGTGGGTAATCAATACGGAGCTGAAGTATATCATGTCGATGCTGTGCCTTCCATGCTCACTTGGGCTAAGTCCAATATGGAGGCGAGCCATCTTAAGGATATCCGATGGGTAGCGGAAGACGTTTTTAAATTCGTGACCAGAGAAGTTAATCGGAATAAGGAATATCAAGTCATCGTATTGGACCCACCCGCTTACGGTCGTGGTCCGAAAGGAGAAAAATGGTTGCTGGAAGACCAGCTTGATGATCTGATTCAAAAGTGTGCTGCGTTGCTCACATCTAACGGAAATTACTTATTGCTCAATATGTACTCCATGGGCTACTCCACTACGATTGCAAAGCAATTATTACAACTG
>CALMKY010000647.1 GCA_937867195.1 uncultured Saprospiraceae bacterium
AAGGTTTTTGACATTTTATCTATGAGTGCAACAGCAGGGGTATCGCTTACAAACCGGATGGCTAATTTTTTTGAAATAAACTTTGCGGTGGAAGGATGAATGGCTAGATTATGCAACAAATCAAGCCCCTCCTGATATCCGGCTGAAGGGTATATCTTACCCATCACGGTTTTACTACCTTGATCATGACGGCTCATTACAAACAGAAAGTCACCCTGGAATACTGAGCCATTAGCTTCCATCCGATCACGGCCTATTTTATCTATGATTTTATTTATTCTTTTTCCTTCGCCATATTCGGCCATTGGGAAGATGGTCCAACCTGTCAAAATACGGGCTGCTTCCGTGACATCCTGTTGAGTATAGCCACCATCCACTCCAAGCGTATGGAGTTCCATGAGTTCGCGTGCATAGTTTTCATTGAGTCCGGATTTTCTTTTTTTGTTTTCATTATTCACTTTCATGAATTTATTTTCATCTGCCGCCGAGCTGGTAAAATTGTCCAGATAGGTTAGCATGGCTGGTGCATGAGCGGTTGCTAATAAAAGATCTTCAAAATGACCGATAACATGAGGTCGTATGGCATCCCGTTCGTATGGTAAAATGAAGGAAGTACTTTGTCGTTTGGTTAGTGATACATTGAAATGATTAAACCAAAAATCAGTGAGTACCTCATCCAATTGGTTGTTACTGTACATGGCGCGAAGGATTTTTTGATTAGCAAGTTCGCGATAGAGTTCTCTTTCAGGTTTAAATCCTTTTTGATTACGATATTCTACCAAGGCCTTTCGAAAATCTTTTTTATTCAGGCTATCGGTTTTGGCGACAAGGCCATCTTCTTCTGCCATTTTTTTAATGATCGCATTCGGTGGATATTGATTGATAATTTCTTTATTAGAGAGACGTAAAGTTTTATAATCCTCAAGTTTTTGATCGAGGAAATCGTCCTTCAATTTGCCATTCAATTGTTCTTGCCACCAGTTTTCCAATCCCATAGAAACTACCCGGTCGATATCGCCGGGTTTGGCTCCGAAAGTAAACCGACTAAGCAAATGAGCAGCTGCTTGCTGTTTGGTAAGCCCTGATTTTAAATAAGGGAAAGTACCTGGTTCCATGAGATCGGCATCTTTAAATGCCAAAGGCAGTATACAACAGGCGATGTAAAGAGACCAGAAAGATTTACTTGGATTCATGAAAAGTTGTTTTTAACTATTAGATGACCCATGGAGTAGAAAGTTTAATTGATAATGGAAATTATTTGCTTCCCAAACCTTCATACTTAAATTCAGTTTTATTTCTGATATTTAGCTTTGGATGCTTCTCAAAAAATTAATTGTAATTTTTATATTATTGAACTTTGATGTGTTGAGTCGTGCACAGACTTACAGTATTGCTGCTCATCAAATAGGGCTTAATAAAGGATTACTGAAGCGAGAAGTTTACAGCCTGTATGAAGACCAGGATGGACTTATATGGACAGGCAGTAAAGGTGGACTCCAGCGATATGATGGCAGAGAATTTAAATCCTGGACTAAAGAAGAAACGCATGGAAAGATCAGTAATATCATTGCCATACATCAGGATGATGCCGGATGGCTATGGCTTCGCAATAATGATCTTAAAGAAATTATTTTCCTCAATGCTTATACCAATGAAATTAAAACCATTGAAGAAAGATTTGGCAATACATTCCCATTAACTAAAGCGGAGCAAGCTGCCAGTTATTTCAATTATTACGATCGTAATTTTTTTGTGGATAGCCTTCATCGACTTTATTTTACTGCCGATCAATTGCATCAGATTATCCGGTACAGTACTGCACACGGTTTTGAAAAGTTTTCTCTTAGTGGGGGCGATGGATTTCAAAAGGCTGTGAGTGGTGGCGAAGATTTTAAACTTTATTTAATAGACAGCAAAAACCATTTGTGGCTGAAATCCGACAGTAGACATTTAGTAAAGATGTCGACAGATTTTAAAATTCTTCAGACCTATCTCTTTAAGGATGATGTTACTCTTAGTCAGTTTATGGAGGACCATGAAAAAATTTATTTCCATGCGGATACGTACCTGAATTTTAAAATGGGCATTCACGCTGAAAAATTAATCAACTATGAAATTAATGGTGATGAGATCATCCGGAGTGCCTTTCAGTCTAATAGGCCAAATCAATTAATTCAGCAGAAATATTGGGTGGATGAAAATGATGGATGGCATATCTATAATTTTGATCACACGAAGACAATAGCGACACTTTTAAAGAAAGATTATGACAGATCCCTTTTTGATTTAATCAATATGCCATTTGTAGACAGTAAAGGACGAACCTGGATCTTTGGTGAATTTGGTCTTAATCTTGTATCCATTAAGGAAAATAAGTTTACTAATTATTTTTCTTATGTAAATGGAGAAGATAAACCATTTAATAACTCAGCCCGAGGATTGCTGGTAGATGGTCAATCTATTTATGCAAATTTTGAATTAAATAAAATAACTGCTAAGACCAATAAATCCAATCCAAAAGTGATTCAAATCATGGATCAGTCACAAGAATATCCAAGGGCACTGAATAAATCTCCAGGTGATGAATTATTGGTGGGTACCCGGTATAATCTTCGTGCGCTTGATTTAAAATCGAATCGACAGCATACCTTTCCTTT
>CALMKY010000648.1 GCA_937867195.1 uncultured Saprospiraceae bacterium
ACAAGTAATAATAAGACTTCCTTGTTCGGTTCTCCCACTTTTGAGGATTTACAGGAGCAAGCAAGAAAGTCTTTTTCTGCGTTTTGGCATACTCTCATTACGGATTTGTCTGTCTTCAGCTGTATCCGAATGATTAATTTTGACCTCTGAATGATGAAATATGTATTATGGATAGTTATTGTTTTGGCTGCCATCTTTGATTCAACAGGCCAGGAGGCATGTGCAAATTGGACGAATCTTCCCAATCAGGCTGAGATCACTGCTTTATTTAAATCCTATCGGGAATCGTTAAAAAATAATGATTTTGCAAGCGCCTTCGAGGGCTGGCTGAAAGTATTTGAGTCGGCGCCTGCCGGAGACGGTAAGCGATCGTATGTATTTGATGATGGAATCAAAATATACACCCGGTTTTTTGGTGATGAAAAAGACAATCAAAAGAAAAAAGATCTCGTTGCCAAGATAATGAGCCTGTATGATCAACGCTTTATTTGTTTCCCAACGAAAGCAAATGTGGACGGACAAAAAGCTTTCGAATATTATTTCACTTTTACCGGGTATGCATCGGACGACGAGATCTGGTCATTGTTTAAAAAAGCATGGGATAAAGAAGGAATGAATGCTGGGTATTTTATGCTCAATCCCACGACGGCCATCTTAGTCAAGCAAATACAAGACAAAAAAGTACCGATTGAAGAGGGACGTAAGTATATTTCGTTAATCCAATCGGTATTAGAACACGGACTTAAGAATTGCAAAGACCCTAAAGATTGCGAACCATGGAATATCATCAAAGATTTTGTTCCCGCGCGATTGACCGAATTGGAAAAGGTCGCCGGGTATTATGATTGCAATTATTATTTTGATACATATTATAAAGCTTTTGAAGCAGAGCCCATGAATTGTGAAGTGATCAATACAGCCTATGAAAAATTAAAAACAAATAAATGCAATGATATCGATGAGCGATGGATCAAATTGAAAGCTGCTAAAGAAAAATACTGTAAGAAAAATACAGGTACTAAGAAATGATTCTATTGAAATATTAATTTCCCCATGTAACATTCAGTCTTGCAGGATGCCAGTATAGTGTACATGCCATTACCCATTTGATGCTTAGAAATCGCCAGCATGTGGGATTTTAATGATTTTTTGTTCCAAACACATTCTCCCATTGTATTGATGATGGTTAAGTCTACCTCCTTCCAGTAATCAGGAACCACGATGTTGGCTATTTCGTTGGATGGGTTTGGATATATTTTCAGAGGTTTTATAGGTTGTAACACAGCATTGTATGGAGTCGTTTTTGCAATGGCTTGTTTAAAGAATTCCCAATACAAAACGGCCGCCACTACCGGATGATTGACTCCATTGGGAAATTCATGAT
This sequence comes from uncultured Saprospiraceae bacterium, assembly GCA_937867195.1. Lineage (GTDB taxonomy): Bacteria > Bacteroidota > Bacteroidia > Chitinophagales > Saprospiraceae > JADJLQ01. The sequence continues at coordinate 1,385 of CALMKY010000648.1, forward strand.
CCAGGTCCTTTATAAAACTATAGTAGTAATAATTTTTTTGAGTGGACGATTTCGGTTTTTCGAAGTAATAATGATATAGATTAGCCGTCTTATTATTTGTATATGTATTGCTTATATTAAATGCACCCAGTGCCGTACGGGATAGCGGTACAAGATAATTTATCAACGAATCATTAAACGGTAAAGATCTTCCGAATGCTTCTATCAAATATTGATCTTGGGTACCAAAAGTTTGATATACCGGGATATAACGCAAGGGTTTCGCTGAATCTAAATTGCTCAACGCTCCGGCATTGCTGGCAGCAGCAGAAAAAAGATCGCTTGCTTCGACTGCGAGTTTATTCGTCATGACAGATCCATTAGAAAAACCCGATATAAAAATCATTTTAGGATTTACGTTCATTCGTTTAGAAACCGTATCGATTACCTTTCGAATAAACTTTACATCATCTTTAAAATCTTGAGTGCGGTTAGTACATTTATTGGCTTGCAGATCACCATTATTCCATTTGGTATTGGTCACATTAAACCCCATATCTCCGATATAACAATATGCCAACGAGCTGGGAAAAACAGATATAAACTTTTCCTTCTCACCGAGTTCTTTAAATCCGGATAGATTATAGAATTTTTCACCATCACCGGTGGTGCCATGCAACATCATGACCACCGGGTAGCCACTGGCCGGAGTTGCTCCTGACGGCTTTGCTAAAATGAACTCTCTATCAACACCGTCAAACTTAAATTTGAAATCAAACCGTTGTGCCTGCAACACGACCGTTACCAGAAAAAAAAGAGAAAATAGACTGGATTTGGTTTTCATACATGATTTGATTTAGTTTTCAAAATTAACAAATCAACATTTGATTCATCTTACCTTACGGGGTAGTTTTTATTATTTCCATTGCCAAATGAGTCAAATGAAGTTTTCTGAAAAACTCATCTTCTGATATTTCTTTTACCTCTCCGGGTTTTAAATCCTGCAGGGTAAGATCTTCTATACTCAATCTGATGAGTCGATAGCATCTGTGGTGCAATGCTTTTGTCATTTTTCTTACCTGATGATATTTACCTTCTTTAATGGATAAAGTAAGCCAGGTAAATGGAGGATACGCAATCATCACATTCTCTATATGACAAAGTTTTGAAGGGTCTTCGATGATGTTTGCTTTACCGGGTAATGTGGTATATTTTTCTCCAGATTTGATTTTTATCTCTACCCCATTTTGCAGTAACGCTAAAGACTCTTTGGATACCCGGTTTTTTACCTGGACTAAATAGGTCCTTTCATGAGCGGCTGGTCCTTCGAATAAGAGCTTAGTTATTTTTTTATTCGTCGTAAGGATCAACAAGCCTTCGGAATGATGATCCAATCTGCCGATGGCATGTGTACCCGCGGGAAAATCAAAATTCAGATCACCCAATAATCGCACATCATGAGGACTCACAAATTGTGATACCATATTATAAGGCTTATATAAGATAAAATATTTATGTACCTGAGCTGGTCCCATGTTCAATGATTTTTAAAAAATTGATTCCGGTCAACTATTTAAAATTGAAAGATGAATACAGGTCATTTTGAAAGAGATTTATTAAGATAGAGTATGATTGGATTTCATCGCCACCATGACCATCCGGATTTCACCATATGTATAATCTTCCCCTAGTTTCTCTTTAGCAGTACCGGATTTGCCGTCATTGAGCGACAGCAACACAGATTGGATGGCTTTAATTTTCTCTCTGGGAAGAATGCTTTCGATATCGAGATCGCCTTTTTCTACATACCGTGAAAGATGGCCTACGATGGTACCAATCCCGAGTTTTCTTTCCAGAGCAATATCAACGATGGATTTTCCTGATGTAAACATGTTAAATGAGGCAGCATAGGTATCGATTTTTTCTGGAGGTTGGCTTAGAGGATGGGGGGCCTTATTTTTATGCTTCTTTTTCCGATCACCCGGGATATCCATTTTTTGCGTGAGTCCATTTTGGTCACAATATTCATTTACTATATTGAGCAGGATATTTCCATATTGTGCTAGTTTAGCAGGTCCGATCCCGGGAATATTAGATAAGGCAGTGAGATTGGCAGGCAGTTCTGTAGATATGGATTTGATGGTTTTTTGCTGTAATACCTGATAGGAAGCCAGTCCCGCAGCATTCGCTACCTGATCCCGCCATTGGCGCAGTTGATCGTACAGCGAATGATTATCATCCTTTGAAGTATACCGTATGACCGGCTCCTCATCGATATCAGAGGGAGAAACCGGACTATGAGATTTGAGTTTTGTTTTGGGATTTAGATTTCTTAATTGATCAAAATCGATGGAAGCATTGGCCCGGGCCTGTAAGAATCGATGGGTGTCGAATCCTGTTTTACATGATTGGAGCTCTGCCATTTTTTCAAACATAGACTTCATTAAATGGAGACGAGCATCTGATAATGTTTTTTGCTGCTCTTTATGATCGAGCTCAATGCGAATATGAGTAAGGGGATCCAATACAATGGATTTACATTTATCATATAAATACGCTGCGCCTTTGATGATACGGACTTTCAATGCCTCATTCGATTCGGGTAACATCTCCTGATGCAGATAGGATGAAAGCTGAGCATTGAATTTGTTCACCACGTCATCTATGTCTTTAAAATAATGCAAAGCTATATCCTGGACCGATTTTAAAACAGGATCCGGCAGTAAATCGGCATTGGCTTTGACGAGGGAATCCAATCGATGTAATTTTTTTCCTATATCATTGAAAGAAAATAATTCTTTAATCCAATCTTGTTGTGAATGATGTCTTGCCTGGAACAAAGATTTTTCAGAGGCTGCTTCCTGGAAATTCTTGAAACTATGTATTGTCTGGTCTGTCTTAATACTTGCATGGTCAATCGGCGTCGAAAGGATCAGTCCTTCCAGGGATCTGCATCGACTTAATGCTACATAGACTTGCCCATGAGCAAAAGACGCCCGTGCATCGATGATCGCTTTATCAAACGTAAGGCCCTGACTCTTATGTATAGTAATTGCCCAGGCCGGTTTGAGAGGATATTGAGTAAAAGTCCCGATGAGATCCTCACGCATTTGCTTGTTTTCGTCGAGAACATATTTAATATTTTCCCAGGTAGCCGGTGCGACGGATATTTCATGGGTTGATCCTTCGGGCTTTACTTTGATTTCATTGTTTGATAAAAAGCTAACCTTGCCCAACAATCCATTGTAATAAAGTTTGTTTACATCATTCCGCACAAACATGATTTGCGCTCCAACTTTAAGTTCCAGATTTTCTTCATTGGGATACATTGATTCAGGAAAATCATCTGTGACGATGGCTTTGTAAAAAAATGATTTTGTATCGAGTGATTCGAGTTTCCCTCTATTGATGGATACCGCTGAAGAATTATGTGTCGTCAACATAATATATCCGTTTAAATCTTCTATTTGCAAACCGGGTTGATATCGATGATTGAGTATAGAAATAGCATCCTGATCAAGTTGATGGTCCCGCACTTTATTGAGCAATGCAATGAATCGATCATCCGATTGTCGATAAATGTGCAGGAGTTCGATCGTAATAAACTGGCTGGATTTTAAAGCAAGACTATCAAAGAAAAATTGACTCGCATAGTGATGACGAAGAATTTCCCATTCTTCCTCTTTGATGACCGGAGCCAATTGATATAAATCTCCAATCATCAATAATTGCACACCGCCAAATGGCTTGTGACGAATACGAAATCTGCGCAGCACGGTATCAATGGCATCCAGTAGATCGGATCGCACCATACTGATCTCATCAATGACCAATAGGTCAATCGCCTGTATTGTTTTTATCTTTTCATTGCTAAATCTAAACCGATCACCGGAAATGTCTCTTCCGGGAATAAACGGACCGAAAGGGATTTGAAACAATGAATGAATCGTCACGCCACCGGCGTTGATGGCGGCGACCCCGGTGGGAGCTACGACCATAATTCGCTTGTCTGTCGTCAGCTTTAAATTTTTAAGGAATGTCGTTTTACCGGTACCGGCTTTCCCGGTAAGGAATACATGTTGGTTTGTGTATCGGATGTATTGGTCTGCCAGCCGGATCTGTAAATTTTCTATTTGCATCGTTGCGGCTATAAGTATTGAGCCACAAAGGTAGGGATGAAGCAAATGAATGGATGGAAATAATCAATTACTTCCGTTTACTATCGATTGTAGTCGAATGAAGATGGGGGGAGGTGGCGCTGTGAACAATCTGTGTAGGAATTTCACAGCACCACTATTTTAATTTTATACCGGTTATATTGATTTATCGATCCGTTTGGCAATGGCTTTTACCTCCCGATTGAGTTCTTTAGAAGTGAGGTTGCGACTATTTACCTCGCTTTCAGCCCATCCCTGCCAGATCATTTCATTTGTTTTAGCGTCTATGAAACTGATCGTGACGACTCCCTGATTATAAGGAATATTATAGGATCGATTACCAAGGTACATAGAGGGCCCCATGACCGTAAAGATTCTACCCCGACTCAGGATGTACTGAGGTAGAGGATTGGAATACACCGAGCTCGACTCTCTGCGAACTTGTTTGTCAACTGCTATATCGTATTTGATCAATAGATCCGGTCGATCCGGGTTGTATCGGAAGCCTTCTTTCTTCAGAGCTTCATTGATACCATCCTTTAGGTCGTTTTCAAGAATTGAATTAGTATATTGTTTATTTTCTGAGGGCAACCATGCAAATGATTTGTATCTGGCCAGGTTTGTATGCTTGGCAGATTCGACATGACTCGTTACATTGCAACTTGCCAGGATGATCGTAGTCAATGCAACCATCATCCAATAGATTGATTTTACAGTTTTCATGACTTTAAATAATTTTGATTTAATAGGACAACATTCTAAGGAATCAATTTCATACAATAAAATGCACGTTTAAAATAGTTATAACATGATTTTATCTATGTTTTAAAGTATTTTAATAAATTACTAATACCGATCTTAAAACCAACTGTAAGAAAACAATCCAAAATAGACCAGAATTTAAGTTAAATATCCAATCAAATATCCGGATCCTGGTAAAACGGTCTATACAATATACAGAATCATAGAAAATTTATAGCTTTATATCTAATTTCAGGCAAAGATCTGGTATGGGTCTATTTACCTGAATTACTACATTGATTCGAAAATTTGGGATTTGTATACTTTACGTACCTATATCAAGGAAAAATCGTTATCCATCCTCCGCAACAGCCGTTGGACAAATATCATATGGTACTGTGTACCCCTGTTGGCTACTCTTACGAAAGCGTTACGATTATCATCCCGTAATAATTATCTGATATACAAAGGCGTGTTAAATCATACGCTCGAAAAACTGAATTTATACAATTATTATCCTTCTGAATATTTTGATAAAAATCACTACGGGATTGTCTTCAGTGTTTTGATCTGGCCATTTACATTTTTGCCGGATGTACTCGGCGCGCTCCTTTACCAGGCTCTGCAATTATGGGGATTGCAGTATGTGATCAGGAAACTGCCCATGGATGCCTTCAGGCAAAATATTTTATTATTCTACCTCATTTTCGAAGCGATCGCTAATGGGCAAAATCTGCAGACCAATACATTCATTGCCTTTGTTATGATGGGTGCGTTTGTCTGGATTGAAAATAAAGAAGAAGGCAAAGCAGTCTTCGTAACCTTGCTCGGTACATTTATAAAAATCTATGGAATCGTTGCTGCAGGACTTTTCTTTTTTGTAAAAAATAAATGGAATTATATCAGATATGGAATCTTGAGTGCTGCCGTCCTGTTTTTATTACCACTCCTGATCACCAATTTAGATTTTATCATACAATCCTATAAAGACTGGTACACTGAGCTAGTTATTAAAAACAATGCCAATCTCAATGCAGACAATCCCTACCAGAATCTTTCTGCCATTGGATTGATTACGCGCATTGCTAAGCCTGTGATGATTCCGATGACCCTGATTGTGATTCCGGCAGTCATCCTGCAACTGGCTCCATTGGTCAGATTTAAAAATTATAGTGATATCCATTTCAGGTTGACATTTCTTTCTTCGTTGATGCTTTTTATCATTCTATACAGCACTTCTACGGAAGCATCGACTCATATCATAGGAGCTGCTGGTGTAGGCATCTGGTGGCTTACAAAAGATCAACCCTTTACGAATGCCTTATTGTGGTTTATGCTTTTTGTATTGATTCTCGGGACATTGAGCACGACGGATTTGATGCCCGATTATATTAATATGCATTTCATCAGAAAATATTCGCTTAAGGCATTACCCTATTGGATGGTATGGTTTGCCTGCATCTATACCATGATAACCAAAGATTATCAAACCGAATCAATCCCTGTTACCTCATGAATAATCTACTCGTCACGATCGTTGTACCGATCTATAATGAATCCGGAAATATCATTCCCCTTATCAACGAGCTGGATAAACATTGTAAAGGTTTTCAATACGAAGTACTCTTCGTCAATGATGGCAGTACGGATCATACCGAATCGATCTTAAATCAATTATCGTTTGCTACTGATCATGTGCATCACCTCCATCTTGTGCGCAATTATGGTCACCAGATGGCACTCAAAGCCGGTATCGATGCAGCTCGCGGTGATGCCGTTATCTGTATGGATGGAGATCTTCAACATCCTCCTTACCTGGTTCCCATCCTGGTGAATGAGTGGCAAAAGGGGTATAATATTGTGGTGACCCATAGGATCGATTCAGATCATACACCGTTGTATAAAAAAGTTTCGTCGAGGTGGTTTTATAAATTTATGAATTGGTTGTCTGACACTAAATTAAAATATGGCGAAGCTGATTTCAGGCTCATCGATCGTAAAGTGGCTGATATTTTTAAACAAATCAGTGAACCTGATCTGTTTTTAAGAGGATTCACGCGTTGGGTAGGTTTTAAAGTTTCTGAAGTAAAATACAAAGCTGAAGAAAGATTCACCGGTACTTCAAAATACTCATTTCGAAAGATGATGACCCTGGCCATCAATGGAATATTATCTTTTAGTACCAAACCATTGTATCTGTCGATTTATGCCGGATTGATTAGTTCGCTGATCAGCATTTTGGTTTTGATCTATGCGATGATAAGTTATTTCTCCGGCCATGTCGTAGCCGGATGGACCAGCACCCTCATCATCATTGCTTTTTTCTGTGGTATTCAACTCACCATACTCGGAATAGCTGGATTGTACATCGGTCGTATATTCATTCAGACTAAAAACCGGCCCCTGTATATCATCGGAAGTAATTCATATCGCATTCATGAAAAAGAGACCATCGGTACTACTCAGTTTTGATGTAGAAGAATTTGATACTCCGCTTCACCATGGTATCCAACTTTCCATGGATGAACAGATGAAAGTAGGACAAGAAGGTTTACTAAATCTTTTAAAAGTTTTGACTTCGTGCGGTTCTCCCCCTTCCACTTTTTATACTACCGCCAATTTTGCCTTGACATTTCCCGATACCATCAAAGATATTTCACGACAGCATGAGATAGCCTCTCATGCTTACTATCACTCCGGTTTTAAAACGGAGCATGTCAAACAATCAAAAGATACTCTCGAATCCATCATCGGCCAAAGGATCTATGGATATCGAATGCCCAATATGGGGAATTTCGATAAATCACTGATTGGTGAAGCAGGCTATCTTTATGATTCTTCCATTCACCCCACCTGGTTACCGGGTAGATACAATCATGTACAATATCCCATCCGCGCGTTTAGATGGAATGATTTTACAGAACTGCCCGCATCGGTAGTACCCTATTGCCGATTTCCGCTGTTTTGGCTTTCGTTTAAAAACTTACCATTGGGTCTTTATATAAAACTGTGTGAGATAACTTTGAATCATACAGGTTTTATCAATCTATATTTACATCCCTGGGAGTTTGCGGATTTAACTAAATACCCCATTCCCTCGTATATAAAAAATCCAAATGGTGAATTCCTGATGAATAAATTTAAATTATTCATTCACCATTTTCAATCAAAGAAGATTGAATTCAGAAAGTCGATTGATTACCTCCAGGAATGCATTCCGGACAAGATGATATAACGGTGGTTTGTCATAATAAAAAAAATACCCGCCGGATGTAGACGGGTATCGCTTTCTTATTTTGAGACTTATTTTGTACTTACAGACTGGGCGCTTTTTCACCCCGATGACACGTGGCACACGTAATAAAATTTTGAGATTTAAACTTATTGGTCATCCATTTTTTATTAATATTATTTGTCATCTTAACCATATCGCGGGTCATGTTTTTTTCTCCTTTCTCATCGGATACAAAATCCCATTCATTAAATGGGGCACCCGGTTTATCCTTATGACAGAAAAAACATTTAACGCCCAACGCTTTGTTCCAGGATTGCATGATTTCTTTCAGCTGATCGCCACCTGTGCCTTTAGGTAATACTTTTAAATTTTTAGGTTCGGCGGGCCATACATAAGGGTCTTTGGGCTGAAATACAAATTCGCTGAATAAAGGAATCGATGTTAAAATTAAAAATACAACTGATTTAGAAAACAGTCTTTTCATGCACAATCATTTGAGGACATTAAATTAAAAAAAAATATATGTATCCTGCGAGGTTTTTTAATAAAAGTTTTTAAAAAAATTTTAGGCAATCAGTTTTGAGATTTCCTTATCGATATCCAGTGTAGGAGTGGCACCAGAATGGGAAGCAATGGGTGCGCCCATGGCACAGGCATATGCAAGGCATTGTTCCGGGCTTTCACCTCGTAGGGCTTTTGATAAGAACATGGCTAAAAATGAATCACCGCTGCCAATCGTGTCTTTAACCTCTACTTTAAAACCAGGGTGATTGTAATGAGTCCCCCGGTCATAATAAGCGGCCCCTTTATCACCACGGGTTACCATGATGAGATCTAGATTGGCATGAAGATGTAGAAGCCACGAGATTTGCTTATCTTCTGAATCAAGATCATTGCGGTCCCAGGAAGTAATCAGCGCAAGCTCCTCATGATTGATCTTAAGCCAATCTGTCTGTGATAAGAGGTATTCAATCAATTCTTTGCTGTAAAAAGGAGCCCGCAGATTAATATCACATATTTTTAAAGTTGCAACTGGCAATAGTTTATTGAGCGTATCTCGATTGATTGCATTACGGCAAGCCAGCGATCCAAAAATCAGTATAGGCTTATCCATACCGATTGTTTTTATTTCGTCTGACTTAAGTTGAATAAAATCCCAGGCGGCCGGGGAATGAATGGTATAGCTTGCTTCGTTTTTCTCATTCAGACTTACCGTTACCTGACCTGTGGGTTGATTGTTTTGTTGGATGTATCGTCTGTCAATGTGTTTTGATTTTAGAAAGTCTAACAGTTCCTGTCCTAAAGTATCTTTTCCGACTGCCGTCAGGGGATAGGCGTTGAGACCCAGTTTATTAAGATGATAAGCTACATTCATTGGTGCTCCACCCGGTATTTTACCGCTGGGAAGCACATCCCATAATAATTCGCCAAAGCAAAATATTTTATCCATACGTAATCTAACTATTCAGGTTCGATAACGTGAGAGGATAACAATTTTTCAATATTGCGATCAGGAATCACCCACATCATCGCTACAATAATAAAAATAATGATTGAAATCGTAGGATAAAAAAATCCTACTATCAATGAAAGCATATAAAACACAGTAGATATCAATCCCTTTTTTGACTGATATTCGATCAATCTCAATATCGTTGCATCCTGCATATGACTTTTCTTGATCATCAATAACAGGAAAAAATAAGCCAGTCCACAACAATTACAATTGGCAGCATAGGTGATGACGGTATTGTTTGCAAAATGGGATTCTCCCATCCAGGCGGTAACAAATGGCACGAGTGAAAGCCAAAACAATAAATTAATATTTGACCATAAAATACCACTGCTTACTTTCTTGATAGCCTGAATCAAATGGTGATGGTTGACCCAGTAGATGGCCACTCCAACAAAACTGAGCACATAACTGATGAGGATGGATTTAAGCTCAATCAAGGCCGACCAACTGCTATCATGAGGTACTTTGAGCTCCAATACCATGATGGTAACGATGATGGCCATGACTCCATCGCTAAAAGCTTCTAGACGTGTTTTAGTCATAAATGAAGATAAAGATAAAAATCCTCCTTTATTCCTTCGACCAGAATCTGAGTGCAGTAGTCAACCATGATTTAATTGCTTTACCTGATAATTGACCGGATCGATTTGGGTATTATATACTAAATAGGTGGATTACTTAATTTATCATCTGAAGACAACCAAATTACTTTTTGTATAGAGGTATGGTGCATCCCTAATATTTCACGATACAATTCCGGTCTCCGGGCTTGCAGATATCGATATCCGCCTGCGCTGCTTAGTTTTTCCGGGGTCAGCAACGCCGTAACAAAACTATCATCAAAGGTGCGGCATTCAGTAAGTACATCACCAAATGGATCCAGGATCATCGAGCATCCGTTTTTCAACTGGTCATCATCCATACCAATGGGATTGGAAAATATCACATAGACTCCGTTGTCGTATGCACGTGCCGGAAGCCATTTCATAAGCCAGGCTCTTCCTTTCATGCCATCAAACTCCAATCGCAAAGAAATGGGATCATTTTCACGATTGATCCATAGTTCAGGATCTACAAATCCAGCACCCGGACGGGTAGAAGGAGTACACATGGTTACATGCGGCATAAAAATGATATCAGCTCCCAATAATTTAGTAGCTCTTACATTTTCTATGATATTATTGTCATAACAAATGAGGATACCACATTTCCATCCCAATAAATCAAATACACAATATTGATCCCCGGGCATCAAATATGGATTGATAAAAGGGTGTAATTTCCTGAATTTTGCTTTTAATCCATTTTCATTTTGATCTTTTGAGCTTCCGGTACGTGCTGGCTTTCAATAATAGCTATGCCGTCTTTGTGCGCGTTATCAAAATTGTTCGCGTCCGAACGTATAGAATTTTCCAGCCCGTTCAACGCAAAGTTCGAACGCTCCGTTGTGTTCTTGACGTTGCGTTCAAGTTCGAACTGCACGTTGTTCTGCGCGTCCATGATGGTCTTCGTCGAGCAGTCCCCGCAGATCGCGTCGTAGTCGGTGGTGCAGTAGATGATGTAGGGCTGGGGCGCGCGGCGAACCTGGCCCAGCGCACTCAGGAAATCGGCGCTCGACATGTCCGGCAGCAGCCAGTCGAGCAGGGCGATGTCGGGGCGCAGGGGCAGCTCGTTGATCCGGCGCACGACGTCGGCGACGTCGGCGCGCATCAGCGGCTCGCCGCCGGTCAGGCGCACGCCGGTGATCCCGAGCTCGGTCGCGATGCGGACGACGGTCATGAGCTCGTCGGTGGTGAGGAGCTCGGGGCCGGGCAGCCAGTCGGCGAAGTCGTGCGGCATGCAGTAGGTGC
>CALMKY010000649.1 GCA_937867195.1 uncultured Saprospiraceae bacterium
AAAGAAATCGAATCCAAATCCTGGATTGATATAAACTGATCAAACCTGGAAGGGAATTGGCTTGGTAATATATCATATCCATACACGGTGCAATTCTTTTTACGGAGTCGTTCACTGACCAGTCCATCCGATCCGCCGATCATCAAAATTTTGCTGCCCGCTTGTATTTTATTTATTAAATAGGAATGAGTGGATGGATAGGTGTCTTTTAATTTGTAATCGGGTCGGTGTTGGAGGTCATATTCTCTTTTGTAAAAAATACCCAGAGATTGTAAACGACTGTGAATGGAAGCCACGATGATATTATAGGCGTACTGTGTGCCATTTACATAACAGATTTCATCACCGTAGTGGGTAGGTATCGGTACTTCTACGATTTTCATTTTGGCTAAAACCAATTGTATGATGATCTGGGTGTCAAAATGAAAATCATTGGAATTTCGCTCGATGGGTAAGTGTGCCAGGGATTGTACACGATAAGCCCGATAGCCTGAATGAAATTCCGACAGATGGGTGCCGAGGATCAGGTTCTGCATGCGGGTCAATAGGATATTACCGACAAATTTGTAATATGGCATTTTGCCTTTGAGGGCGTCCCGCTTATTCATCATACGGGAGCCAAAAACTGCGTCTGCCTCATCCTGAAGGATCGGATGGATCAACCGCTCAAATTCTTCAGGAGCATATTGCCCATCACCATGTAAGAGTAAGACGATATCAAAGCCATGTAATTGTGCATAATGATAGCCCAGTTTTTGATTGCCACCATAACCCTGATTGACCGGATTGTATAAAACAGTAATGTGGAGGTCGGGATGCAATTCCTGATATCGCAAGGCATTTTCAAAGGTGTGATCTTTTGACTGATCATCGATGATGAGTATTTCGTAGTCGTATTGCAACAGGGCTGTTTTTGGAATCCGATCCAATACTTTTTCAATGTGTCGTTCTGCATTGTACGCTACAATAAAAATTAAAAGCCTTTGTGAAGATTGCACCCCGCAAAAGTACTTATTGGTTTTATTATCTTCGTATCTTTAGAAAATCGGATTATGATTTCAAAAAAGATGAAATATGCCCTAAAGGCACTGATTGAGATTGTCAATAAAGAAGACGAACTCATCTCGGCCAATATGATTGCGCAAAGGGCGAATATTCCAATCAAATTTCTGGAACAAATACTGAATGAATTAAGGAAAGGGCGTATCGTCAATAGTAAAAAAGGGAGTGTCGGTGGATATTATATGCTGAGAGATCCCAAGATCACCACCCTGGCCGATATTTATCGATTGATCGAAGGCCCCATCGCTTTATTGCCTTGCGCCTCTTTAAACTATTATGAACGCTGTACCGACTGTCCATCTGAAGATAGCTGCCAGGTACACCATGCTGTAGTTCAAATAAGAAATGAAAGTCTAAAAATATTGGAAAGAGTCTCGTTAGAAGAATTTTCAAAAAATAATTTTTAGTTTTAAATTGTTTATTTACAAACGTTTATAAACGTAATTTATTTTATCATACTAAATTGATGGGAAAAATATGAAATATGAATACATTTGAGTTAATTTATTATTCTGACTTTTATAAATAGATGAATCATCAATCAATAAGTGCAGTATGATGAAGCAGAGCTGTTGATGTCAGAGGGAAAATCAATCTAATCTGAAGGGCTCATTGACATCATGCCAAGACCTGTGACCCAGATCAGATTAAAACAAAAAGTCCTGAACACACGGTTCGGAAACATCTTTTTTTCAATTATAGATTAAATAAATTAGTTAGACTAATCAACGGTGATATGAAAAACCAGTCAGTCCCATATTCATTAAGGCAGATCTTAATCTATTTTCTCAAATTAGGAACCACCGGTTTTGGGGGTCCGGTAGCATTGGTTGGATATATGCACAAGGATTTAGTAGAAGATCGGAAATGGATATCCGCGGAGGAGTATAAACAAGGATTGGCTTTAGCACAGCTTGCACCAGGTCCTCTGGCCGCTCAGTTGGGAATTTACCTTGGATTTGTACATTATCGTATCCTGGGAGCCACGTTGGCAGGTATCGCTTTTGTGTTACCATCATTTATCATGGTAGTTTTATTAGGCATGGCTTATAGACTGTATGGAGGTTTATCGTGGATGCAATCCATATTTTACGGAGTGGGCTCTTCGGTGATAGGTATTATTCTATTGAGCGTTTACAAACTGACTTTAAAATCTATTGGTGCTCTGGACGTTTCATCATTAAAAAAGAATTGGCTTTTGTGGGTGTTTTTTGGAATGGCCCTGATCATTACAACTGTAACCAAACAGGAACATGTATTGCTTTTTGTAATTTCGGGCGTTCTATACATGCTGGTACAAGCTCCGCCTTCTTTCAAACAACATGCAGCATGGATCTTGCTAATTTTATCTCATGCTGGTTTTTGGGACTATGAAACTTCAAAGCTTGAAAAAATAGCACTATTTTTTTTAAAGGCCGGCACATTTGTTTTCGGTAGCGGTCTGGCCATCATCCCTTTCCTTCATTCAGGAGTTGTAAATGAGAATCACTGGCTCAATGAACAACAGTTTTTGGATTCGGTTGCAGTAGCGATGATCACTCCAGGGCCAGTGGTGATTACCGTTGGTTTTATAGGCTACCTGATTTCCGGTTTTTTTGGTGCGGTAGTAGCAGCACTGGCAACTTTTTTACCATGTTATCTGTTTACGGTTTTACCAGCCCCTTATTTTAATAAAATTGCAAAAAACGAATCCATTAAAGCCTTTGTAAATGGCATTACAGCGTCCGTGATCGGCGCTTTGGCTGGGGCAGTCCTGGTGATAGCCACCCAAAATATTGTGGATATTCAGACAGCCGCCATTGCTGTACTAAGAATATATATGTTGATTTATTTCAAAATGTTTAAAGAACCCTATTTAATATTGATTTCCGGATTGATTCGCTTGATTATAAAGGGGTTGTGATAAATTCTCTCATTTTGATAAATTGAAAATTTGCATTTATCATACTAATTATATAGGAATGATAGGAAAATTGTAATTTTGCTTCCTGAATTATGAATTCCATCAATAAAATTTTAGCCAGAACATTTGCCATCAAATGGCATACCGGAAGTAACAAATCGATGTTATGGTATTTGATCCCTTCCGTCATGATCTTGTTTTTACTGGCAGTAATCTTTTTTAATTATAAATCGAGTTTCAGTTGGGAAGGCATCCGGTCAGGACTGAATATTGATTTTTTGATATATCTATCCATTGGTATATTCGCCCAATTAGTAGATAATACGTTGGGTATGGGATATGGAGCAACCTCCACCTCCTTTTTATTGTCAGTAGGTGTACCACCTGCTTTGAGCAGTACAGCCGTGCACGTCGCTGAGATGTTTACTACCGGTGCATCTGCCATATCGCATCATCGATTTGGGAATGTAAACAAAAAATTGGTGCTCAACCTCCTGATCCCAGGCGTGATAGGATCCATCGTAGGTGCTTATTTACTCGCCGATGTCATCGATGGAAATAAGATCAAACCCTGGATCGCTGTCTACATGATCGTACTGGCGGTCATCATTATTCGTAAAGGATTAAAGAAAAATATAGTTCGGGAAAAAGTTGAAAGCGTGGGGCTATTGGCCACTTTTGGTGGATTTATGGATGCGATCGGCGGTGGAGGCTGGGGACCTATCGTGACTTCTAATTTGATAGGAAAAGGAAAAGATCCCCGGTTTATTATCGGTAGTGTGAATACCGCAGAATTTGCCGTTTCGTTTGCCAGTGGTATTACCTTCATGTTTTTTGGCGGTATCAAGGGATGGGAAGTGATTGCAGCTTTAATCATTGGGGGTGTATTGGCAGCCCCATTGGGAGCTTATCTTGTAAATAAAATACCCAGAAAGCAAATGACCATACTGGTAGGTACGTTATTAATTCTGCTCAGTATAAGGACACTCGTCAAGATATGGGTGAAATAAGATATGTAAGCTCAATACCGGGACCCTTGAAAAATAATTGGATGGATCACGCTTGTTTGTGCTTTTAGCCTAAAAATGAATAAAGAAAAGACCAGTTATTGACAAGATTAAGATGAAAGTCTATCAGGACACAGGGATGCTATTTTTTTCTAAAGTCAATATTATGTAAATAAAACAATCTGATGGCGTGTATGGATTTGTATTTGTTGCCGGTGGCTTGTTGTTGAAATACATTCATGTAACCCAGTTGAATATGGGATTCTTTTGTAAATTGATAAACAAATCCGGCAAACAGCCTGTTTTGGTCAAATGAATTATAGATTATTTTTTTCCCGAAATTAAACATGATCTCATTATTCAGGACTGCCTGGAAACTTCCTGGATTTAAGCCTTTTTTTGTCAGAGGGAGGAATAAGGCATAGTTATAGCGGATTCGCCAATTGAAATTATATCCGTCTGCAACAGCACCGTTGTTCAGGTTTTGCCGAAACCGTTCGTCCAGGCGCACCCATTGCATTAATCTGGCATGAGGAAACCTTGTGTACCATTGAATTTGTTGAAAGGGCCTATGCTCTATTTGGGATTCATTGGGGTGCATTTCATCCGGAAAATGATTGACAAAATTATACGCTACCGTAAGCCTGACATCATCTGTTAAATAGTAGGTGGGACCTACCCGTATCAAAAATTGGGAAGGGTCATTGATAAAATTATTTTTCAACCTGTAATGGATATCCGTCCAGGTTCCCCATTTATCAGAAAATCTATTTTGATTAAATATACCAAACCAGGTTTGTTCATCCGTCAGTATGGTTTTCTGAGAATATAAGAAGGGAGCTAAAAATGAAAACAATATGAGAAGTATGCTCTTTCCTTTTTTTAATTTCATACCCAGCTTTTAAAATTGTTAAAAGAATCCACAAAGAAAGATAGGATGTCTTTGCTGTATGTATTCTTTGCAATCAGATTCTTAAATATAATACATGTTATTTCGTACATCAAAACACATAGCGGATCGTAAGACCATAGGTTCGGGGATCTCCTAAGACTCCGGCATATTGACCCGCATTACCGCCTGCAACCAGCAATTGTTCATAATAATTTTTATTAAAAATATTTCTGGACCATATAGACAAGGAAACGCCACCGACGGTTCTGAATCCAAGTCTGGCATTGACTAAAGTGTATCCATCGATATTTAAATATTGTGATGGGGTAGGGCTGGAAGAAAACTCCGACCGGTAATACCCATCAGCCCCGATAAAGAACTTGCCTTGCTTATTATAAATAGTAGTCGGAATACTGTATTCAGCTCCAAGCGAACCAGCCCATTTAGAGATACCGGGAAGTCTTTGACCGGAAATATCTTTAAATGCTACTTGTACTCCATCTACTGTTTTACCGGTTTCTTCTAATGGCAAAGGCGCATTTGTAAACTTAATATACTTACCATCGGTAAAAGAAATGGCTGTATAAAGAGTAAACTGCGAACTTGGTTTGTAATTGATATCCAATTCGGTGCCCTGTACTCTGACTTGCTCTGCGTTAGCAATATATCCCCGATTGACTCCTAATTGCGGTGATTGTACATTGGTCTGATAGTCATCAATATTGGTACTGTAGGCAGTAAGATTAAGCGTCATTGCCTTTAGCGGAGTAGATTTAATTCCTGCTTCAAAATGTTGCACGTATTCGGGTTTGATGGTGGCAAGATCCAGAGCTACCTTGTTATCAATGACCGGAAGCCCGGCGACGTTTACCCCAATAGGTTTAAAACTGGTGGAATAGGTGACATACCCATTAATACGTTCGGTAGGCTTATAAGAAAGTGAAAGATTATAAGTTAAATTATTTTCATGTGCACCTTTTATATATGCCTGATTTACATAGACGCCATTCTTAAAACCCTGTAAAGCAATTTTATCAGAAGTAGAGCCTTTGTAATTCGCTGTATCGAGTCCACCGGAAGCAATTCGATTGTATACCGCATCTTTCTGATCATAATTAAACCGTACGCCAGGTGAAAAATGAATTCCTTTT
>CALMKY010000650.1 GCA_937867195.1 uncultured Saprospiraceae bacterium
AAGTATGCTCTTCAAAAGGGAACGGGTATTTATAGGTAAATTTTGAATGGAGTTTTTCAGGCCGAAAAAAGAATAGATGCTGGAAAAAATAGAAGACAATTGCTATCAAAATATATATTGCAAATAAAATTACCAGGATCTTAAAAATCAAAGACATTCTAGTAAAAATAATAATTGATACTTGTTTGTTCAAATTGGTTGTAAATGCTCCGGTTACATTGATCGAGATTTGTACTATTCTTGATCAAAATTGTTTTTGAAAATTATACATGGCAAATATGAGCATCAGATTATTTTAGCCTTTCAAAACAAAAGAATATGAAAAGACTTATCTGCATTATAGCAGGCTTATGCATGGTCATTTCAATGAATGCCCAATTATCTCCGATTGGACAGTTTGACCATCATCAGGATGTAGGAAATCCCAAACTTACCGGCAAAGCGATCTACAAACCCGAAGATCAGTCCTATACGATATCGGGTGCCGGCGCCAATGTTTGGGCCAAAGCCGACCAATTTCATTTTTTATGGAAAAAAATCAAAGGCGAATTTCATATCAGCGCTACCATCCGATTTTTAGGCAAAGGTGCTGCTGACCATCGAAAGATCGGCATTATGGCCCGCAATGAACTTACAACCAATTCATCGTACGCAGATGCCTGTGTACACGGAGATGTATTATCCTCATTGCAATATCGTGAAACAGATACTTCCATGACATCCCAGGTTGTATTGTCATCTTATCATCCTACCGACATCGAGTTGACCCGTAAAGGAAATGTATTTACTTTCTCTGCTGCTACGTTTGGCGAACATTACAAATCGGTTACAAGGGAAGTCAAACTCAATGATGAAGTCTATGCCGGATTATTCATATGTTCGCACGTAGCGGATGTCATCGAAACCGCTGTTTTTACCAATGTACGCATTACGATCCCGGTAGACCCTGCCTATAGACCTTATCGCGATTACATCGGATCAAATCTGGAAGTCATGGATGTGCTTACAGGCAATCGAAAAATTTTATACCAAATACCTTCTTCCATACAAGCTCCTAACTGGACACGGGATGGCAAGAGTCTAATCTATAATAGTTCTGCCGGCATACTCTACCATTATAATCTTGCCGATGGTAAGATCCGTGAGATCAAAAGTGGCACTGCCACCCATAATAATAATGACCATGTGCTATCATTCGACGGCAAACAAATTGGTTTGAGCAATCATGTCGGGGATAAAAGAATTTCCACCATATTCGTCATGCCGACATCGGGTAGTGATCACCCAATTCAGATAACACCATCCGATTCACTGCATTCTTATTTGCATACGTGGACATTGGATGGCAAAGGACTCATCTTTACCGGACAACGTAAAAAACAATACGATATCTACCGGATTGATATAGCTACTAAAAAGGAAACTCAATTAACCAATCTTGCAACCTTAGACGATGGACCGGAATTGTCACCGGATGGTAAATGGATTTATTTCAATTCTGTACGTACCGGAACCATGAAGATCTGGCGGATGAAACCGGATGGCAGTCAACAAGAGCAGGTGACTTTCGATGAATTCAATGATTGGTTTCCTC
>CALMKY010000651.1 GCA_937867195.1 uncultured Saprospiraceae bacterium
CGTAGGCATTGCCGTTGGCGGCTTTCACACCTTGCTGTCCTTGCTGGCCTTGGCCCTGTTGAGGGAAGTTCCCTTGCTGTTGCGGCTGCTGTTGACCAGCGGCGAGCACTTGGATAGCCAACTGTTGAAGTTGACTGTCCAAGTCTCCATTGCCGTTGAGACCGGGGGTCTGTTGAGCCTGTTGCATTGGGGCCGGTTGCTGGGGCGCCTGCTGGGGCGCGGCCTGAGGGGCACCTCCCTTGTCGCCTCCGCCACTTTCACCGCCGCCTTTTGAACCTCCACCTTGTTGGGCCTGGTCGGCTTTGCTGGGATCTTCCTTGCCGTTTTTCAGGTCCTCAATCTGCTTTTTCAATTCATCTAGCTGTTCTTGCAGAGTCGGCTCCCCAGTTTTCTCGTTGGCTTTGTCGGCTTTGTCAGCCTTGAGAATCGATAATCTTTTTATTGAGCTGGATGGACCGGAAATTCCCATTACCGACGGCAGTGCTGTTGAATTTTTATATCCCCTATATTTACTTCCTTCTTCCAAAGAAAATTTTGTATGCTTCATAATGCCCAATATATGATCTTCTGCTCTTTTGACTGTTTGGTTATTCGGTCCATAAGGAACACCTTCTACAGCTTCTTTCAAATCTAAATTAATGCTATCTGTTGTGGGTATAAATGCTATGATCACTACAGGCATTTCCTTTACAGCACAGTTTGCAGGAGTCCGGAGAAACGGATCTTCTATATGAGTAGGATCTTTGGCAGCTCCTTTTACAGATACCGGGAAGGTGATAGTCTTATTATATAATGTTGCACTTAGCGTAGCTTGGCCTCTTTTACTTCCAACCAGTCCATTTGAATTGAATTTAAGGATGGATGTATCAGAAACAGTCCATTTTGCGACTTCGTTGGATATAGTAAGAGTATCTTTGCCATCGGTCAAATACAGCTGCGGAACATTCCAAAATCTTTTCTTAAATAGGTATATTATCCAAGATTCATACATTTGAATAGTGTCCATAGGATTGGATATCAATGATAATGTTCCAAGATTCAGACCTTTCAAATAGCCATCAAAAATATCGGAGGCGGATCTTACCTTACTACTTATTCTAAATTCATCAATGAAACTTTGAATACTGAAAGTTTTAGCAAGATTATTAAATAAATTAAACGATGTAAAATTTGAGATATTTAGTAGAAAATTATTCTTTACCTCCGATACTACCTCTCCGTTTATATACATTCTGATTTCTCCATCCTTCCATGAAAAGGCAAGATGTACCCATTTTCCTGAAACCCATGATGACACATTCATTATGGCTGTTTTAAAGATTTGCTTACCATCGACAATGGTTTTTACATAAAAAATTAAATTATTACCGCCATCCTTAAGCATGCCCATACTTTCAGATTCCAAAATAAAATGATTCAGATGGTCGTTTCCATTTCATATCGGTTTCATCCAGAACTCAATAGTACCTTCTTGAGAACTTGATTTGTTAGCAGAATAAACGATCTGTGCACTTTTATCGGTAGCATCCAGTCCCTGACCAAATTTTGACTGGGTACTAGAAAAAAAAGTGTTTTGATTAAATAAGGGTATTTCTCCATTTACGCCTTTGGTACTATTATTAAAATGTAGCAATAAAGTCGTAATAGAATCGGATAATAATTCCTGACCGAAGGATTGACAATGTAAGCACACAACTAGAAACCATATTAGAGCTTTATGATTTAAACACAGGGTTTTTTGAAAAAATATCTTCATAGTTTGATTTAAAAATAATTTATGCATATTATCTTAGTTTAAGTTTAAAGGGTAATGACTAATCAAATTTTTTACGCCGGCATTTTCTTTTTGACACATGCGCAACCATTCATAGCCTTTGAGGCGACCTATACCCAAGAGATATTCTTTGAGGCCTTTGTCGAGATGTTGCAGTTTGCCGCTAATGATATTATCGTATAGCACGACGACCGATGCCTGGAAAATATCGGCTGCATCATCTTCTGAACAGGAATATTCTGATCGCATCCATTTTATAAATGGTTGACGGTATTCTCGGTAAAGCGATCGCAAAGCAGATTCATCACCGTTTCGAATGCTTTCTACTACAGTTGGTCCAGCGGGCATTTTTTAAAAGCTTATAGGCTAAAGATAAAAAAAAGAGGCTTTCCACCAATTTTTAGTTTTTTAATATTGAAGATTCCGGGACTTTGCATTTATACTTCTGTGGGACCCTCTATATTGAAAAGTAAATTCTACAAATCTTTTATAATATTTGCCATATTGACCGACTTGTTCATTCGTATCCATAAAATTTGCGCATTTC
>CALMKY010000652.1 GCA_937867195.1 uncultured Saprospiraceae bacterium
GCAAGCCCTTCATTCTATAACTGTATCATAAGTGGAAACAGGGCGATGGCAACGACAGCTGATTCATCCACCACTTGCTTTGGGGGAGCCATGTATAATGACGCTGGAGATGCTACAGGAATAAGCCAACCCCTTTTAATCAACACCGTGATTGCCGGTAATCGGGTACCATCTACATTTAATGGAAATGGAGGAGCATTGCTCAATGACGATGCCGGAGTTTCTGGTCATTGTAATCCTGTATTGATCAACTGCATAATATGGAATAATGCAATAGGATTGTCCGGTAACCCTACACCCATAAGAAATTTTTCTTTGACAGCTATTCCGGATATATCCTATTCCATGGTACAAACATCACCTTCCACGCCAAATGGAAATTATACTTCCTCTAATAACAGAGTAGCAGGTACTGATCCAATGTTTTTTAACTCTCCAGCTGCAGCATCGGCTCCTACCGCTGCCGGTAACTTTAGAGTAAAGCAAAATTCTCAGGCGGTCAATTCGGGTAATAATGCTGCTAATTCTACTTCATTTGATCTTGATCAGAAACCAAGGCTCAACGGCACGATTGATATGGGAGCTTATGAGTTTGGATCCAATATTAATTGCAGCTTGTATGCTGGCTTGACAACTATCTACGTTGATTCATCAGCTGTAGGATCTAATAATGGTCTATCATGGGGATCAGCATTTAACCTTTTGCAAGATGCTTTATTTGCTGCTTTGTGTTCTGGGGTCGATACCATCAAAGTCGCTCAAGGTACTTATTACCCATCCGTCGATACGGTCTACGATAAATGTACCGGTCAGATCATAACCATTAATAATTTGGATAGAAGTGCATCTTTCAGTATTCCGCCAAATGTAGTCATGATCGGTGGTTTTCCAAGTGGTGGGAGTGATATCGCTGTCCCGTTTTGTAATAAAACCATTCTATGTGGTGATATCCAGAAAAATAATATTTTGACTGACAATAGTATCCATGTAGTGACGACGATCGGAGTAGGGAATACCGTTACAGTCGATGGATTTTGCATTACCAAAGGTTATGCAGACATCATCAATGATGGAACCGGTAAATTTGGAGCTGGCTGGTTTAACCGGGGAAGTAGCGGAGCAGAGTCAAGCCCGACGATCCGAAATTGCCAGTTTTATGATAATGAGACACCCATCCTGGATGCAAATAATTATGGAGGTGCGGCGTTCGCAAGTTTTGCAGATGCTGGTAATACCAATCCTGTCCTGATTAATTGTACTATGCAAAAGAATAAATCCTTGAAAGGTGGTGCCATCAGAGTTTTCAGCTCTGCTCCATATGCTTGCAATATTGTTCTTACCAATTGCATCCTGAGTGGTAATCTTGCCACTTCATCAGTTGTAAATTCACGCGAACGAGGTGGTGCCATTTACAATGACGGATTTAATACTACATTGAAAATCACCAATTCAGTATTGTCCGGAAATCATTGTACTGCTTTTAGACAAGCTGGTGCAGTATACAATAATAATTTTGGCAGTTCTAAACCTACCGTAGATATCTTCAATAGCATAATTTGGAACAATGCACCTGCGAGCGGAAATTATACTTATTTCAACCTCAATCCCGGGCCTGGCGGGGTTGGAACTCCCGGACCTGGTGACTCTATTAAAGTTTATTATTCGATTATCGGCCCAGCCAGCTCTGAGTACTTTTCGGGTAATGGAGGCACGGGGAGTTACAAAAATGTGACCGGGAATAAAATTGGAACCAATCCTGGATTCTTAAATGCTCCCGATGGAAGTACGGCACCAACCTTAACCGGTGATTTTCATGTGAATAATGGTTCTCAGGCTATCGATATGGGCATTAATAGTGCTAATACATACCCAACAGATCTTGACGGGAATGGCAGGA
The DNA here is from genome assembly GCA_937867195.1 of uncultured Saprospiraceae bacterium. GTDB lineage: Bacteria > Bacteroidota > Bacteroidia > Chitinophagales > Saprospiraceae > JADJLQ01. The sequence goes on from CALMKY010000652.1 coordinate 1,898, forward strand.
TATTAGCTGCTCAAATAGATATAGGAGCGTATGAAGCCCCTGGTTTGGATTGTGCGAAATATGTGGGCTTGAAAGTAGTTTATGTCGATTCATCTGCGACTGGTGCTAACAACGGTACATCTTGGTCTGATGCCTTTACAAATTTGCAAAGCGGTATTGCTGCGGCACGTTGTGGAACAGATACCATCAAAGTCGCTAAAGGTACTTATTAT
>CALMKY010000653.1 GCA_937867195.1 uncultured Saprospiraceae bacterium
AAAAAAGGCACACGTTCATTTGATTGGACGTGTGCCTTATAAAATATGAAGTCAGTCTTATTTCAAATCAAACCGGTCTGCATTCATTACTTTATTCCAGGCTTTTACAAAATCATGTATAAATTTAATTTTAGCATCATTGCCGGCATAGACTTCGGCCAGGGACCTCAATTCAGAATTTGAACCGAATATCAGGTCATTCCTGGTAGCAGTCCATTTAAGTTGACCTGTTTTTCGATCACGACCTTCGAAGATTTCATGTTGATCATCTGCCGATGTCCAGACAGTATCCATACTCAATAAATTAATGAAAAAATTATTATTGAGTGTACCCGGTGTTTTCGTAAGTACACCATAGGTTGAATGATCATAATTGGCATCCATTGCTCTCATGCCTCCTATTAAGACGGTGAGTTCAGGAGCTGTAAGTGTCAATAATTGAGCTTTGTCAACCAATAATTCTTCTGTCGAAACCGTAAACTTCGATTTAAGATAATTTCTAAATCCATCAGCGATGGGTTCGAGGACTCCCATGGATTCGATATCTGTTTGTTCCTGGGAGGCGTCTACACGACCCGGTGCAAAAGGTACATTGATCTTGACGCCTGCCTTTTTAGCGGCTTTTTCAATGCCCACATTACCAGCCAAAACAATCAAGTCTGCGATCGATACTTTCTTATCTTTTTTCTTTGCATTAAACTCCGATTGTATGGATTCCAACGTTTTCAACACTTTAGACAACTGTGAAGGATTATTTACTGCCCAGTCTTTCATGGGTGCCAGGCGAATGCGGGCACCATTAGCACCACCTCTTTTGTCTGATCCTCTGAAAGTAGATGCGGATGCCCATGCAGTGGAGACCAATTCTCGGATGGATAGTTTGGATTGACCGATTTTATCTTTTAATACTTTAACATCCCTGGCATCAATCATTTTATAATTTGCTTTCGGAAGAGGATCCTGCCAGATCAAATCTTCTTTCGGCACATCTTTTCCAAGATACAATATTTTAGGACCCATATCCCGATGTGTGAGTTTAAACCATGCCCTCGCAAAAGCATCGGCAAACTGATCAGGGTGCTCATAAAATCTTCGGGATATTTTTTCATATTCCGGATCAAATCTCAACGAGAGATCTGTAGTCAACATCGTGGGTAATTGTTTTTTGTCTGCTTCGAATGCATCCGGTATGGTCGGGTTATTGGTCCTTGCAACCCATTGATATGCCCCTGCAGGTGATTTGGTCAGATCCCATTCAAATTCAAATAAGTTTTCAAAGAAATTATTACTCCATTTTGTCGGGGTCTCGGTCCACGTAACTTCCAATCCACTGGTGATGGCATCACCTGCCTTACCAGATTTATATTTACTGAACCAACCTAAACCTTGAGCTTCAATTGATGCTGCCTCAGGTTCAGGGCCGACCAGGGCTGCGTCACCTGCACCGTGAGTTTTACCGAAGGTATGGCCACCTGCAATCAGTGCAACCGTTTCTTCATCATTCATAGCCATTCGGGCAAATGTCTCTCTGATATCTTTTGCAGCAGCGACCGGATCCGGATTTCCATTAGGACCTTGTGGATTGACATAAATGAGACCCATTTGCACCGCGGCTAACGGGTTTTCCAGGTCACGATGACCACTGTATCTTTTATCATCAAGCCAAGTGGATTCTTTACCCCAATAGACATCTTCCTGTGGTTCCCAGACATCGGCTCTTCCACCGGCGAATCCAAACGTCTTAAATCCCATGGATTCCAAGGCAACATTTCCGGTAAGAATCATTAAATCTGCCCACGAAATTTTGCGACCATATTTTTGTTTGATAGGCCATAATAATCTACGGGCTTTATCCAGATTGCCATTATCCGGCCAGCTATTTAACGGTGCAAATCTTTGTTGACCTGCTCCGGCACCTCCGCGACCATCCCTCGTACGATACGTGCCGGCGCTATGCCATGCCATTCGAATGAAAAACGGACCGTAATGACCAAAATCAGCCGGCCACCATTCCTGAGAATCCGTCATTAATTTGGTCAGATCTTTTTTGAGAGCAGCCAGATTGAGAGATTTAAATTCTTTTGCGTAATTAAAATCTTTATCCATCGGATTGGATAATTCAGATTGCTGACGCAGGATGTTTAATTTAAGACTGTTTGGCCACCAATCCCGATTTGTAGTACCATTGGAGCCATGAATCATTTTCCCGTTGCCATGATGAGGGAAAGGACATTTACCTGTAGATTCCATTTATTATAATTTATAAGTTTTAAAATAATATCGTAAAATTAGGTTTTAAACTTAATCGATAAAAACGATTTTGTCGTCTATGCCAAAACAGACAATCCGCTTTATGGCGGTGCCGCACCGGCGGGGTTCGATTGCACGGGCGCCGGCGGTACCGGTGTGCCGGTCGCGGGTCTGGGCGAAGACGGTAGGGCCGTCGCCGATAAGATTCTCAGCGACCTTAAAATCTAAGCCATGAAAAAAACCGCGCTCGGTATTCTGCTGCTCGCCGCGCTTACAGGGGCATGCAAAAAAAATCAAAAAGTGAAGCCGCGCGACTACAAAGCGGTTATCCACAAAAACCTGTCGGATTTCCGGCTTTTCGGCAATATGAATAACCACGGGGGTAATCTTTCCCCTGTTTCAGGTTCTCTCGCCTATGAACTCGTTAGCCCGCTTTTTTCAGACTACGCGCTGAAGTTCAGGACCATCAGGCTACCCGGCGATGAGGCGGCGATCTACGACGAAAAAAATATATTCGATTTACCAGTGGGCACGGTCATCACGAAAACCTTTGCTTTTCCCGACGACTTTCGTGCCCCGCAGAAGAAAATCAGACTCTACGAGACACGGCTGCTGATTCGCCAGGGCGACGGCTGGCTTGCACTACCCTATGTCTGGAATGACGAACAGACCG
>CALMKY010000654.1 GCA_937867195.1 uncultured Saprospiraceae bacterium
GTCGACTACGTGGTCATTGATCACAATGCCACACCGATCGAAAACCTTCGCAAGAAATCATATTCCAGGTTAAGAATTTAAGGCTTGCTAAATTTAACCATGATATCTCTTTTGAACTTTATAGTGGAGAGATACTGGGTATTTTCGGTTTGATGGGAGCCGGAAGGACTGAAATGTTTGAATCTATTTTTGGCTTATCGAATTTGGAGGGAAGCAAAGTCTATGTAGATGGGAAAGCGGTTAATATACATTCTCCAGAAGACGCCATCCGTTCCGGATTAGCCCTGGTACCGGAAGATCGAAAGAGAGATGGTATCATACCCAATATGAGCGTGCTGAGAAATTTGAGTTTGTCTTCTTTATCCAGGATTTCCAGTTATTCCATTATTCAGGTTGAGAAAGAAAAGGAACTATTCAAAAAATACTATGATGAATTAAGAATTAAATCGAATCATCGGGAACAAAAAATCAAATACCTCAGTGGTGGTAATCAACAAAAAGTAATCATTGCCAAATGGCTTGCCACTCATCCCAGGGTATTCTTATTGGATGAACCCACACGCGGTATTGACATCCATGCAAAAACAGAAATTTATTCAATCCTGAGATGGTTGGCCGAACAGGGAATAGGAATCATCATGATATCATCCGAGTTGCCTGAAATATTATCGACTTGTGACCGGGTCCTGGTGATGAATCAAGGAAAATTGACCGGCAATTTTTCTGTTCAGGATTCTTCAGAAGAAATTTTATTACATGCAGCCATAGCTTAATGATCAGATAATATGTTGAAGGCAGATCAAATAAAAAAACTACAGCCATTTATAGCACTGATTGTTCTTTGTGCGGTATTTGCTGTTTTATCAGATAAATTCCTTACGACCTCCAATGGTTGGAATGTGATGCGACAGGTTGCTGTCAATATCTGCATATCGGTCGGTATGACCTTGGTAATTTTGACGGGTGGAATTGATTTATCGGTCGGCTCCATTCTGGCGTTTGCGGGAGCCCTGGCTGCAGGACTATTGAAAAATGGCATCGAGCTCACTTCGCAAAACACATTTATCGGATTTACATTATTAGGAGGGATTCTGATTTGCTTACTGGTAGGTGCAATGATTGGTCTATTCAATGGATGGATCATTACGCGATTCAAAGTCCCTCCGTTCGTAGCTACATTGGCTATGCTTACCATCGCCCGCGGCATGACGATGTTGTACACCCATGGATATCCAATCAATAATCTGGGTTCAAAATTCGATTTCATTGGCACGGGTTGGTTTTTGGGAGTGCCGTTACCTGTCTGGATTTGCTTATTCGTTTCTCTTATAGCAATATTTATTACGCGCAGAATGTCATTGGGTGTGTACATCTATGCATTGGGAGATAATGAAAATGCATCAAGACTTTCCGGCATATCCGTAAGCAAAATTAAAATGATGGTTTATACCTTATCCGGTACATTAGCTGCATTAGGAGGACTGATGGTTACTGCCAGGCTGGATTCAGCACAGCCCAATGCAGGACTTAGTTATGAATTAGACGCCATTGCAGCCGTTGTCATTGGTGGTACATCCTTATCCGGAGGAAAAGGAAGCGTATTGGGTACATTATTGGGTGCCTTGACGATCGGTGTATTGAATAATGGTCTTGTATTATTAAATGTATCTCCTTTTTGGCAGCAGGTAATAAAAGGTGTTGTTATTTTACTAGCGGTGATCATTGATAAAGCCAGCTCCCAAGATGAATAAATTTATACTTGCTATTGACCAAGGTACCAGCAGTACCAAGACATTAATCCTTAACGATCGCGGTCAAGTGGTCGCCAGGGGGAGCGATCCTTTGAATACAATGTATATGAAAGACGGCTTTGTCGAACAAAAGCCAGAATCGATTTTTAATTCAGTAATCGGGTCTATTCATAAATGCCTGGCTGAGTTTATTAAACTTGGATTTGACCTAGGCGATATAAAATCGTGCGGCATATCTAATCAACGAGAAACTTTTATAGTATGGGATAGATCGGGTAATCCATTGTACAATGCAGTTGTTTGGCAATGCAAGAGATCTATCCAAATATGCCAAAGACTGGTAGGTGCGGGCTTTTCCGATGAGATTCGATTCAAAACAGGGCTTGTCTTGGATCCATATTTTTCAGGAACCAAACTCATTTGGCTTTATGAGAATGCAGAGAAGGTTCAATATGCAATAGATCAGGGCAATGCATTATTTGGTACAGTGGATACCTGGATTTTATATAAACTCACCAATGCTAAAAGCTATTGCACAGATCATACGAATGCTTCAAGGACTTTATTCTTTAATCTGAATACGTTAGAATGGGATCGAGATATTCTGCACCGGTGGGGATTGAATCATCTGCAATTGCCTCAGGTGAAGGCATCCTCAGCGGATTATGGCACTATAGAATACGAGGAAATACCTGCATTGAAGGGTCTGCCCATTCATG
>CALMKY010000655.1 GCA_937867195.1 uncultured Saprospiraceae bacterium
GTGGTCAGATCACTCTGACAAGGGCGATGTGGATTGGGTTTGGCATTGTATCGATTTCCTGTATTTTATATTCACTAACCTGGTTGGTGGTCTATTATAATTTTCTTCCAAATTTCATGAACGAATATGCCGCGCATGAAATTCAAAAAGCACAGGCTGCAGGCATATCAGCAGAAGCTTTGTCAAAAAAACAAGCTCAATTTGATGAGATGAAAAAAATGTATTCTACCCCTTTGGGTGTATTCAGCATAACCTTATTGGAGCCATTGCCGGTTGGAATTTTAATATCCATCCTCAGTGCCATCGTATTGAGAAAAAAACAAACTATTTCCTGATTGCTTCTACCGGATCCAGTTTGGATGCCTGCATAGCAGGTATTAAACCGGCTAAGATCCCGATGACGATCGAAAGGCTTACACCAATCGAAATATTTTTAAAGGATAAAAACATGGTGTAACCAAAAACAGAGGAAAGGACTTTAAGTATGATCCATACCAAAGCCAGACCAAACAAACCTCCCAGGATGCATAAAATGATGGCTTCCACAAGAAATTCGAATAAGATGAAATACCTTCTTGCTCCCAGTGCTTTTTTAATGCCTATGATATTGGTTCGTTCCTTTACGCTCACAAACATGATGTTCGCTACGCTAAACATACCGATCAGGATGGCAAAGAATCCAATGAATATTCCTACCAAATTCAAGACTCCAAAAAACTTATCCAGAATTGTAAAGAGAATGGACATTTCATTGATCGAAAAATTGGGTTGTTCATATGGTTTTTGACGACGTTCGGCTTTGAGCACACTGGTAAGTTCTGATTTGAGATCTTCGATATCTGCCCCCGGAGCAGCCTTGACCATCAAATTAGTACCCCACAGGCGATTATTTCTTAGGTTTACTATTTTTTTACCTGTCTTGAATCCTACCAAAACGGCATTATCAAAATTAGCCGGATTGATTAGATTTTTACCGGATTTCTTAACTACGCCTACGACTTCATAATTTTTACCCTTTACCTTGATGGACTTGCCGATCGGATCCAGTGTATTGAACAAACTGTTTGCTATTTCGGCTCCGATCACGACTTTATCCTCCCCATTTTCATATTCATAAGGAGTAAAAAAACGGCCCGCCTGGTATTCTATTTTATAGATCTCGTTATAATCGTAACTAACTGCCACCAGAAAACTTCGTTCAACTGAATTATTTTGATATTTTAAAACCCCGGAACCAATGAATACCTGAAGCGCTGCCAGAGAAGAATTTTTTACTTTAGCTTTGACAGCTTCCAATTCGTCGTAAGTGGCATTGGGTCTTCGCAGATATTTAAAGTAATTTTGATCGGGATCTTCATTCCAGGGCATTTTATTAACATAGAGGAC
>CALMKY010000656.1 GCA_937867195.1 uncultured Saprospiraceae bacterium
AGTAAAAATATTGTTGACCAGGGAAGGATAAAAGATGATTCTTTGTATATCCGCATAAAATTCACAGACGGGGATGGCGATATTGGTGACGCACAAAACAAAGCCAACATATTTATGATCGACAACCGTGATCGGAAAATGATTACGTACAGCATGCCATTCATTCCTCAAAAAGGAGTTGCGAACGGTGTCTCTGGTACCATCACCATATTGCATACCACTCTTTTTAATGTATGCTGCTATTATAAAAACGGAGATCCTTGTACGATTCCTGCCAAACCCACTACGGATACAGTTAAATACAAACTGTACATTGAAGACAGGAGTGGTCACAGGTCCAATGAGATTGAACTGCAACCCATCGTTATTAATTGTAAATGAAAATAATCAATTGAGTGTAAAGGGTGGGAATAAAATTCCTTTCTTCGCATCGTATTCCACTCGGATACCCAGTTGATGCAGTTCTATTTTATTGGCATCTTTACGGCCGTCAATGATAAAAACTTTACATCCCTGAGCAAATTCGAGTTCAGGATTATTATCTTTCCAGCAATGTGCTAATTCATATACAGTGGCTGAATAATTGTTCTGCCATCTTTTGCCGAATACCACCTCCAGGTAAAAAATACCATTTTGATAATCTAAAAGCCTGGATTTCAACCCATAACCAACTCGATACAAACAGTCGGTCTTGATGATATGCTTTTTGTTTATTTCTTCGATATTAACCACGAAAGAAATAAAACACAAATTATGCCAATTTTTTAACTTATGACCTTCTCAAGGTGGTGCCGCCTGACACCAAAGTAAGATTTAATCGCTGCAATTTCTGATTTGATCTTTTCCTTTTCTTCTACGGTTAACGTCTTTTTCTTCCTTCCAAGGATCATAATGTTTTTAGGAGTGTGAGCTTCCGAGATAAAATCTATGACCTTTGTAACATAACCATGATATTCCAAAATCAATGCCCTGATACCATCTGTTATCATTTCTGATTGCCTCTCCATGAAAATACCGTGACGTGTCAAAAACTCGACATCGTTTTTTACTTTCGATGCAGCCATTTCTTTTCGGATTTGCTTATGGCAGCAAGGTGCCACTACAATCAGTTGTGCATTCGCTTCAATGCCTTTAGCTATTGCATCATCTGTAGCTGTATCACATGCATGGAGAGCAATCAATACATCCATTTGATCTATCGGATATTCTTCAATGGTGCTTTCAATAAAAGTAAGATGATGAAATCCTGATTTAATTGCATTCAGGTTAGACAGATCTACTAAATTTTTTCTAGTTTCTATTCCCTTGAAATCAACCATCATTCCAAGTGTATTGACAAGATAATCGTATAAAGCAAATGTGAGATACCCTTTGCCTGAACCCATATCCACTACTTTAATCAGTTCTGATTTGGACAGATCTTGCACTACAGAACTTAGAATCTCAATATAATGATGTATTTGTTTATGCTTATCCTGTGCCTGCGCCAGGACTTTACCATTTTCACCGGTGATACCTAGTAAATGCAAATATTCATGAGTCGGGATGAACGCCCGGTTTTTCTGAACATCGTGTAGAAAATCAGGTCCGACGGTAGAGGAAGGAGATTGGGTCCTCATGGTCATTTGACCATCCGGTTTGAATTCAAAAATTAAGTCTTTGGCTGTTGTCATCAATGTGCAAACCCTAAATTCAATTCCATTAAAATACTTGCTTATTAAATCAAGGCATTCCTCCAGGTTATAGTTTTTGACAATGTCCCTGGTTTTATACCTATATGTAAAACTAAGTTTGGTTTGGTTTTTTATCAAGACAGGTTTTACATGAATTGATTTTAGTTCGGGATCAATTCCTACATAATGACCTAAACTGATTTTTACAAGAAGATTTTTGGCAAATGAATTGGATAATTCTTCCTTTAATATATGAATGTCCGACCTCATCAATTGAAAAAGTAAAATTACAGGATTGTTTATCAAATCCAGTAATGATCTACAGTATTCAATCGGGCATTCAAAATAAGAGGCAAATCATTTAAATGAAATGCCTCTTTATGCGCTTTTGAAGATTCTTTGCTATTTATCTAAAACCATCTGAACAACCCTCTATGATGTCTGCGCTCACATCGAGGAGCAGGATAATAAGCTCTGGGAGCAAATCGATATCCATATGTGAGGGATTGATCTCCTCTTTCCTCATCATCAAAACGAAGTTGCACAAACTGAAGCTTTTACTGGAAAACCATTCTCCAAA
>CALMKY010000657.1 GCA_937867195.1 uncultured Saprospiraceae bacterium
CCTAAAAGCGATCCGGATCAAAGTGGTAGGTCCCCCGCCCAAGGATGTCCAATCAACCAATCTCGGTACCGATAAAATCAGGCTGACCTGGACGTATCCCAATTCATGCGCAGTAACCTCAAATAATTATTTTAAGGGATTTGCTATTTGGCGAAGAATCAACAGCAATCAATTCCCAATCGATACCTGTAACCCAAATTTAAACGGTAAAGGTTATGTGAGAATCACCGGTAATGTAAACACAAAAAACGGTGATACTTATTTTTATGATGATGATATGCTGGATGGAGGTAAAACATATTGCTATCGGATCGTTGCCGAGTTTGCCTATACGTCCCCCGGTGGAAATTCATTTAATCGGGTAGGCAGTATCCCATCCGATGAAGTTTGTATCCAGCTTAAAAGGGACTTACCTTTTATAACCAAAGCCTCGGTCAATAATACCAGTACCACGCAGGGATCGGTAACCATTAAATGGGCAATGCCACTGGCAAATGATCTGGATACCACCAAACATAAAGGCCCTTATAAATTGATATTGCAGAGATCTGAGAATAAGGGCAGTACTTATTCAACGATACCGGGTGGAACGTTCACTTCAAATACATTTGCAAATTTTAACGACACATCTTTTATAGATAATAATTTAAATACCCTCAATAAACAATATTATTATCAGATACAATTTTTTACGGACAATGCGTCGAATGCATTCGGTACGTCTACACCTGCCAGTACCGTCTTGCTCGCTGCAAAAGGCACAGATCGTATGGTCTCGTTAACCTGGTCTGTGAACGTACCCTGGAATAATTTTAATTTCGAAGTATACAGACAATCTCCTGGTAATTCGACTTTTGACTTAATAGGAAATTCCACGACGTTGAGTTTTATTGACAGGAATGTTGTGAATGGAAAACTATACTGCTACAAAATCCAGTCCATTGGCACGTATGGGATTAATGGTCTGCCGACGCCTATTTTCAATTTCTCAGAGGAATTATGTTCTACTCCCATAGATTCTTCTGCACCCTGTGCCCCTGTTCTTTCTATAAACCGGAATTGCATAGTTAAAGACAACAAGGGGAATGTAGCCAATGTGCTCAATTGGACATTAGCAGCCACCGATACTTGTTTCATAGATGATATCCAATCGGTCAATATTTATTTTAAACCTTCGAAAGATTTTGCTTACCAAAAACTTGTCAGGATTACCGATTTAAAAATACTGTCTTTTACCCATACACCCGATTCAGGTTATACCGGATGCTATTACATCACATCCCTGGATAGGCAAAACAATGAATCAAAAATTAGCGGTGAAATATGCCCGCAGACTTGTCAACTCGAATTTGAATTACCCAATGCTTTTACTCCAAATGGAGATGGTAAAAATGATGTATTCAAGCCCAGGACCAGTCTTGGTGTGGTTAAAATTAAGTTTGAAGTGTACAACCGATGGGGAGAAGTATTATATCGCACCAATGACCCGGGCATCAACTGGACCGGAAAGGATAAAAACAATAAAGACCTGGCAGATGGGGTCTATTATTACACTTGCCTGGTAGAAGGCTTCCAACAAAACAATTCCCAAGCCATTGAACAGCGCAAGGGTTTTATTCAACTCATCAGATAAATGTTTATATAATCTATGTTTACGGGCATCATCGAGGCGAAAGGCATCGTCAAATCAGTAACGCATGATCTTACCAATCTTATCCTGACGATCGAATCCCCGATTTCCAATGAATTCAAAATAGATCAAAGTGTTTCGCACAATGGAGTCTGCCTGACCGTAGACCAACTTCCTTCAAAAAATCAACATCGTTGTACACTCATTCATGAAACTCTAATGAAGACAAATTTTGGTCAAATCAAAGTCGGTGACCAGATCAATCTCGAAAGATCTCTTTTATTAAGCTCCCGGCTGGACGGTCATTTCGTACAAGGTCATGTGGATACCACCAGCACCTGCCTGTTCAGAGAAGATCTACAGGGCAGCTGGCTGTTTAAATTTAAATTGGATCCCAATTTTGCCCACCTGATCGTATCCAAAGGATCTATATGCATTAATGGAGTAAGCTTGACGGTTTCTCATTTAGATAAAGACACTTTTGGAGTTTCCATTATCCCCTATACGTTTGATCACACAAACTTTGGAAAATTATCTCCTGACGATAAGGTCAATATCGAATACGATATCTTTGGAAAGTACATTGCCCGCATGAAGGCATTAGAAATTTGATATTCAAATCATACCATCATTTCAGGTCCAGGAGAAAATGGTAGCAATACTCCAAATCAGAATGAATCTATTTATTTCGACCTGTAAAACCTCAATCGATATTCAGCCTCAACTTGTCCTTTTCGAATAGCCTCCAGTTTTCGTTGGATCATCCTTTTCTTTAAAGGCTTTAAATGGTCTACAAATAATACACCCATGGTATGATCGTATTCGTGTTGGATGACACGGGCATTCAGCCCTTCATACGTTTCTTTAAATTTTTCACCCAATTCGTTTTCATATTCAATTTCGATTTTTGGCGGTCGATCGACCTCAGCCCGCAAATCGGGTATACTCAAACATCCTTCTTCAAATGCCCATTCTTCGCCGCTCTCTTCCAAAATATGCGCATTGATAAATACTTTTCGAATACCTATAAAATCCGGATGATCTTCATCTTTGTACGGTGTCGTGTCAATGACAAATAATTTTATTCCCAAACCCACTTGTTGTGCTGCAAGTCCTACGCCTTTTGCCGTCCGCATCGTCTCCCACATATTCTCAATCAGCGCGTTTAACTCGGGATAAGCCGTGACATCGATCTCTGCTCCTTCTTCCTTCAGCACGGGTTGCCCATAAGCATAAATTGGTAATACCATCAATAATGATTTAAATATTTTTGCAAAATTAATACGGCGCTCATTTGATCGATCGCTTCTTTGGACCTTTTATTTTTAGGTGTCCCTTTTTGAATCAACTTTTCAATAGCTTGCTGGCTCGTGTAGGATTCATTTTGAAAGTCTATTTTAACATGAGGATGCAAATCAGAGAATTCTTTTCCGATCCCATGGATGATAGAATTTAATTCAGTCGGCTTACCATCTTTATGATATGGATCCCCAAACACGATGAGATCCACCGGTTCTTTTTTCAGATATTCCCGGATGAAAGCCATTAGCTCCTCAGTAGAAATCGTAGTCAATCCATTGACTATTAATTTCAGAGGATCTGTCACGGATATACCGGTCCTTTTGATTCCATAATCGATACCCAGGGCTCTGGCCATAAGACTTGCAAAATTATCGGATATTCATAGTACCGGTATAAAAGAAAAAGACCCCCTCTACCCTTTGGCAGAGAGGGGTCCCATCCCAAAAACAGTATATTTTATGAAAAAAGAAACGAATTCAAATTATTCAAGTACCACCATTTTTTTGGTTTGCCGGAAACTGGCAGTCTGTAATTGATAGTAATACACTCCACTGGCAGGTAATTCATTGCGATAGATGGATATTTCATTGTAACCGCTGGCAAATGATCTATCCATTTTCTTCACGGTTCTTCCATTTACATCGTAGATCGAAAACGTGGCATTGGCTGCTTGAGGCAAGGTAAATCCTACGTTGGTCACCTGATTGAATGGATTCGGAGTATTTTGCATCAATGCATATTCACCTGTGAGTTTATTGCTTCCAACATCCAGTTTTACACCCATCACTTCCTGTGCATTTGAATAAGCTTCTGCTACGGTCAGCTTAGAACTAATATGGATTGCATCACTTAATTGGTGCGATTTAACTGCCTTAAACCTTAAAGTGAATAACAAGGTATTTTTATCAGATCGATCGTTCGAAGAATAAGAAGTAGTAATAATTCCCTCATCCAAATGGTTCGTACCAAAATTGGCCTGGGACATCCCTTTACCTTCTGTGGTAACACCCATGTATTGAAGGGATTGTTTGTCAAAGCTGATCGTAAACTGATAGCCTTGGACTTCATCCATATTTCTTCCGTAGACCGGTACCCTGATCATATCATTTGATTTAATGGATTGCTCCTCTGTAAATAAAGTCAGTGATTTACCCGGGCTTCTAACTTCGGATCCCATGAGTTGATTGGCTGTAACCGATCCATTTACATCTCCTACTTTAATACCTACGAAATCGGCAGCTTCGTTTTTAGTAAATGAGGCAATGGATTTCGTCTCCGGGAATTTGCTGTCAAATGGATTTGCAGTATTGCTAAATTTAAATTCGCTGGGTATAAATCTCCAGGAACTCACTCCGGGTAATGTTTCATACACACCTAAGATCAGTTTACGCAATTCGACCAAATCGATCGATGACACATCCCCTGATTTATTAGCATCTGCTGCAATGATTTTATACGGGGAGTTGAGCAATTGCAATCCTAAGATATGTTTTTGTATGAGGATCAGGTCAAGTGTCGAAACGCCGTTCAGTGGATTGATATCTTTCTTGGGAGAGATCGTATAGGATCCACCAATTTGCATATTATTGAATGCATAGACACCATCTGATTTAGTGATTGATGGGACTGCATTGCCACCATCCAGTGATACATTGACTTGTTCCACATCGATTTTATCCTCCGTTTTAACCAGACCGTTTATATTACCGGTTAAAATGGCTACGGTTCCGCCTGTACAAGCTTTGTTATTATCCTGTACGAGAATGTAAGTACGGGCAAAATCCTGATTGCCATAACTATCCGTCACCCAGATATTCACAAATCTTTGTCCAATACTATCGCAAGTGTACGTTACCGATTTCTTGGTGGTGTCCGATGAAAATGAGAACGCCACGATTTTTTGCCCGCAACTGGCATAACTTCCGGCATCAAAATCTTTGGCCCATACAGTCACCATACCAGCATCCGGTTTCCCATCTTTGTTATTATCGATCGGCATGAGTTCAATAGCAATACCATTTAAAAGATAAGGAGTTGGTTTTTTGCACAATTTTACATCGACCAGGCTTGCCCGCTTCGTTTCATTTCCGCAAAGATCTTTAAGTAAAAAGGTAATCAAATGTTTTCCTATGGGCATATCTGCATCCAGGCTGGCGGTTGCACCGATCACATCGGATGTCTTATCTATGCTTCCATTATTGTCCAAATCGATGGTAATTGTCCATTTCAATTCTTCTGGTTTCGTGCAATCATCGGTACCGGACATTTTTAATTTCACATGACCTAAGCAAGTCTGAGCATTGTCAGCGCAGGTAACTACACTGTCGCTCTTGGCAATCGCAGGAGCTTTCTTATTGATGACTTTGATCATCTGCGTATACGTCAAATATCCATCGCCGTTATCTTTTAGCCATCGGAAGGTGCAATAACGCTGCATACTTGGATTATTGTTTGCTCTGTACAATCCGGTGGTATCGACGATGTAATCAGGATAAAATTTATGCTGATCCGGATTGTATTGACACCAGTCAATCAGCTTCCAGGTCCGTATGATCTTATAACATGCATCGGTGGCTATTTGATACTTCGTGTCTTCATAAGAAATACCAATGGTTTCACAATCATCATCCAGTATTTTAGGATAATTGTTTCCAGTAGGAGTAATGATGTTCGGCAGATTTTCAAGACAATCCGTCTCTATATCAGCCGGGAAGACCACTTCAAAATCAGATCGATGTTTTAATATCAACGTCTGAGAACAAGTAGTAGATAATTGGCCACATTGATCCGTCCCTTTCCATGTGCGGATAAATGTACCAGAACCACAATTATTGGTCGAGCCACTGGTGGACACTTCGATTTTCACGCTTCCACAGTTATCCGTAATTTTTGCTTCATCAAACAATGAATATGGATCCAGCTTGTCACCCGTATCATATTTATCCAGTTTAAGGTAGGTAGGGTTGTAAATCCCATTTGGCTGATCACAACCGGTTGATATGGAATAAGCATATTTGGCTGCGATTACAGAATCCTCCGGTGTACCGTCGCAGTTAAAAGTGACGATGGGATCTACTACACAGACTGGAGGTTGTTTATCAGCTACATTGATCCATACCATACAATCATTATAATTTTTACCTGTTAAATTTTTGATTGCTTTCAAATCATCACCATACAAAGCTTTATTCCTGAGTACCCGATCAATAAGATCATTTACGAATCCCAGGTCGTTGCTATACCCATTCGGTGAACCATACGCTGCTTTACAGAACCACACATGCTTGGGGTCAGCATTTACGTGCGGGTCATACAATGGAAGTTTACAGGCTTCATATACTCTGAGTACCACTTGTACATTACCACATTTGGTCAGGTCTACCCACTCGTTGAAATATGCACAGTTGATGTATTTATCAACCAGTAAGTCAAAGGCTGCACGGTTTGCATTGTAAGCATCGGCACCGAATTTTGCTAATAATTTTGCATTTAATAGAGTTTGATACTTTGTCAATGTATCCATTGCGATAGCTGCGAAATACAATGTATTGCAGCAATTATCATGACTTCCATTGTCTAAATCTGCTGCATATACCCTGGACCAACATTGTGTAGGATCCAACGTAGTAGCGGTACGTTCGTCGCAAACAGGTGTGGGGGGGATATTGTCAATGATATTGACCACCTGATCGAGTGGAGTTGTATTAAGACAAGAGTCCACAATAGAATAATGTATCGTTGTTTTACCTGAAGGCAAATAAATTCTTTCAATATTGCCGGCAAATGAACCGGAGATGACAGAAGGAACCCCATTGCGTATCACCGTAGCTGTATAGGATATGTCCTTGATTCCATTGCAATCTTTTGCAACCGGCTTGGTAAGATCCACTATGGCGTTGCAATCATGTGGATTGGCGTAACCTGTATAATCAGCTAACCAACTTACAACTGGCGGTGTATTATCGATAATCCGGATCCATTGTAATACCACTGTGTCTTTTTTAGTACACCAATCTGTAATCGTCCATTGACGACGAATTTTTCTTGCTTTACCGCAGACCGGATATACCAGATCAGAATAACGGCTTACAATTTTGCAAACGCTGTAATTAGGCCATACAGGGACGCCCTTAATTGTTGGCACTCCGACTCTTTCGGGAGCGGGATTTCCATTTGCATCTTTTTTGAGTGTATCGGCTATACATACATCGATGGCCGTATCGCGGGCGGTGATGACATTCTTAAGTGAATCGGTCGTGATCCACAAGCTATCGGTACATTGGGATGTCAGTCCCCAAAAATCAATAGCAATAATGGTGCGCTGACAGGTTGCGATAAAAGGAGCACTGTTGCATCCTAAATCCTGACAAACCAATGATATTGTCTGAATTTTTCCAATTCCGCAATTGTCTGTAGCAATTCCCCCGGGAAATTTATCCAGTCCCTGGCTGTAAGCTGTCAATTTCAAGCAGGATATAGTATCCTTGCGGCAGGTAAGATTGGGACCTGATTTATCTTCTACTTTGATCTTTGACCAACAAAGGTTTTTAGAAATATTGTCAGTCACCTTGACAATTAAAGTGTATCCGACCCACTGGCAATTGACCATATTCATGATCGAATTTCCTTGCGGATCAAATAATTCCACTGTGAAGGAACCTCCAGAACAAGCACCGGGATTGGTTAAGATCATTTCGGGTGTCACAGTCGTCTTACCACCTTTGATAGTATCCAGAGAAAGATTTACATTGTGGCATACCATAGGGCATTGTGCTTCGAGCCCCCCGATACTCGCTATAATAGCAAGAAACAGGATTACACTTTTTTTGCAGATGTACGCCACCGGACCTGCAATGGTGCGTTTAGTTTTCTCCATGAGAACTTAGTTTTAGATTAAAATGAGTTTTAATAAAATGGGATGGGATGCCTTTGCAGCCCGGTCATTGAGCATGATTTCTTAAAAAAAAGACAAATGGGGTCGTCTTCTTAATCTTCGATCAGCTCAAAAATTAATTATCATTTTTTTACTCAGGAGGTTCTTGTAATATGATAAATCAATTACAATTATATCTTTGATAAAAATAAATATTATACTTATTTAATATTTGATTTCTATTCATTCTCTTTATTGGATATATTAGAAAAATATCTAATATAATTACATGACAAATATATTCTAGCTTAATATTCATGTTAATACCATAAAAAAGGTATTTTTAATATGTTGTATTTATATTATGTATATTATTATTGATATATAATATTATATAAATATCATTTTATTTTAATGTGTTAAATACTGTTTAAAAAAAATTTATAGTTTAAAAAATAATGCAATATGTAAATCGATGAATGATACAGTCTAGATTATTTTACATAAATTGGAAAAAGATTTGAATTGTATAAATTTTATGCTTTTCATTGTACATTGTAGCTATTATGCGTTATTGTTTTGCTCTCGACCTGATCGATGACCCTCAGGTGATCAAAGAATATGAAGAATATCATGAGGCTGTCTGGCCGGATATCCTACAGTCCCTTCGCGACAGTGGTATTGTCGAGATGGAAATCTATCGGGTACTCAATCGATTATTTATGATTATCGAAGGCGATCATTCATTTTCTTTCGAACGCAAAATGAAAATGGACTCTGTAAATCCTCGTGTCCAGGAATGGGAAATTTTAATGTGGAAATACCAGCAGGGTCTCCCGGGACTGAAGACAGGGGAAAAATGGATGGAATGCAAAAGAGTCTTTAAGCTGTAAATATCATCGTCCGCATCTACCATGCATGTTTAGGTAGATAACGCAGTTATTTATTAAATTTTATTTTTCCTGGGAATCCTGCGGATCATTTTTGATATCATTCACTGCATCTTTTACTTCTTTTGCTGCTTTATTCACTTTGTCTACTATATTGGATTTGGTGGTATTGGCTTTCATGTCGGTCTCCGTACTATCCATTGAACTATGCATGATTTGACCATTGGGATTAAGCTTTGATTTAAAAGTAAACCCTTTGATATCGGTATCGACCAGGATGGTATCTCCTGAAGCAAATGCTCCTGACAATAAATATCTGGCCAATTCGTCAATGATATCACCTTGAATGACACGCTTCAGGGGTCTGGCACCAAACTGGGGATCAAAACCTAAATCCACCAATAGGTTGAGGGCATTATCGGATAATTCGATCGACAAGTTTTGTTTCACCAGATTCTTTTGAATTGCTTTAATCTGAATCCTGGCAATTTGTTTGATTTCATCTTTATTCAAAGGTAAGAACATGATCTTATCATCGATGCGATTCAGAAACTCAGGCCGCATGTTTTGCTTAAGCAAATCAAAGACTTCCAGCTTTGTGGCTTCAATGATTTCGGTTCGTTTCTTATCCCCAAGGGCTTCCAGATCCTCAAAGTTTTCCAGGATTTTATCAGCTCCCATATTAGAGGTCATGATGATCACTGTATTTTTAAATGATGCGATCCGGCCTTTATTATCCGTAAGTCGGCCATCATCCAGTACCTGCAATAATATATTAAAAGTATCAGGATGTGCTTTTTCTATTTCGTCCAATAATATAATCGAATAGGGTCTTCTTCGTACCGCTTCGGTCAATTGGCCGCCTTCTTCATAGCCGACATAGCCGGGAGGAGCACCGATCAACCTCGAAATGGAGAATTTTTCCATGTATTCGGTCATGTCGATGCGGATGAGCGCGTCGTTGGAATCAAAGAGGAACCGGGCGAGCGCTTTGGCAAGTTCAGTTTTACCTACGCCGGTCGGGCCCAAGAAAATGAACGAACCGATAGGTTTTTTCGGGTCTTTCAGGCCCACACGATTGCGTTGGATGGCTTTGACGACTTTGACGATCGCGTTGTCCTGACCGATGATGACCTGTTTCATGTCCTCGGCCATGCGGAACAATTTCTTGCCCTCGCTTTGCGCGACCCGTTTGACCGGAATGCCGGTCATCATGGCGATTACTTCAGAAATATCCTCCTCTGTAACCGGGAATTTTTTGATTTTCAGGTCTTCTTCCCATTCGACTTTGGCGAATTCGAGGTTGCGGACCAACTTGCTTTCGGTATCGCGCAGGTTGGCGGCTTCTTCGTACTGTTGATTTTTGACAGCGAGGTTTTTCTGTTCTTTGAGTTCCTCGATTTTTTGCTCCAATTCCTCGATATGTTTCGGAACATGGATGTTTTTCAAGTGGACACGCGCTCCAACTTCATCGAGGACATCAATCGCTTTATCTGGCAGAGCTCGATCGTTTATATACTTTGCGGATAATTCAGCCGCAGCTCTTAATGAAGCTGGTGCATATTTTACCTTATGATGCTTTTCAAATTGAGATTTTAGTCCCTTAAGAATCTCAATTGTTTCTTCAATAGAAGGCTCGTTTAAATCAATGTTGGAAAATCTTCTACTTAGGGCACGATCCTTTTCAAAACTTTTTTTATAATCTCTAAAAATCCATTGTAAAAAATCACTCTTTCTCTATACTGCCGACGTTTTGTCGGCAGTATCTCATTTATGATCTATCTTCTTTCGCTCATCCTCTCGCTCTTCCTTGCTACCATTATTTTTGGAGTATTTCTCTTAGT
>CALMKY010000658.1 GCA_937867195.1 uncultured Saprospiraceae bacterium
TACATCTTTAAATCTTCCATCAGCATACATCTGAGCCTGGTCCCAAAAATGTGGATTATTGGGATCCCCGCTTTCACCACCGGCCAGTAAAGACCTGGCTTTTATTCTTTTTCCAAACTCTACAGCACAAATAAAACTATTGCCACCGAGCCCATATCTATATTGAGTGCCTGCAAATCTTTTACTATTATAGGAAGGTAACATTCCCCAAGCTGAGGAAGCGAATGCGATCGCAATGCTTGCTTTCGTATCATCCGGTTTTTGAAAGATGTCTCCAGATAACCTTTGAAACCGATTGATTTTACCCCAGGGCATTTTCCAGGATCCATACGTGTCAAACAAATAAGCTACTGCTTTAGAAAATGGATTGAGCAAATCGATATAATTCGCATCGCCGGCAAATGCGTGGACACGGGACACCTGATCGTCTTCTCCTTCATCGATGTACACTTTGGTCAGATTGGTTTGAATTTGTTCGGCCCAGGTGATGGCAAGTGTAGTGGCAACAGACGATGTGTCTACTTTATAATTCCATTCTTTCAATATCTTAATCGGCTCATCCAGATGTATGAATTCATTGTCACCGCTTTTACTGTACGCATCATAAGCTTTTATTAAAGAAGGGATTAATACTTCAAATGCAGATAGTCTCCGATCGTAACCGGCCCGGATCAATGATTCGAGGTCTAATTGATCGCTTTCAGAAAGAACCCGCACGGCATTAATGCCTCTGAAATTTTCTCCATCCGGTGCCATATAGTTAGGATATTTTTTTCTATCCGGGCTCATCTTTCCGGCGACGGTAAAGGGTGTGGAATTACAATTTTGAAGCCAACCATTGGCAGGATCGATGCACTGCACGGTCTCGCTTACTTTGTGGATGCCCTGCCAGTTGTATTTTGGATTGGTACCATCAACCGGTAATCCCCAATTTACAGATGGATTTCTTTTGGGAATATAATTACCATGCCAATAACCAATATGACCATCGGCATCTGCATACACGGTATTATTCGATATATTTCCTCTCAGATCCAATACTTTTTTATAATCGGTTAAATTTTTCGCTTTATTTCTATTCCAGCATTGGAGCAACCCATTGAGTGATCGATTGTAATTGGCGACGGTCACCCATTCCTGATCTCGTACACCCATCACGGGACCATGTGCATTGAAAAATACAGGAAAGGTCTTTGTCATCAACTGATCATTTGCTTTGTAATTCAATGATACCGACTTTACATTAAAAGGTTTGGTCTCACCATTGTATTCGTAATAATACTGGTTACCTTTTTTACTTGTTTTCTCCTTATACACATCTGCGACATCGACACCAGAACTGGTATGCATCCAGCCACACTTTTCATTGAAACCCTGGTAAACAAAAAACTGTCCCCAGGTGACTGCACCATATGCATTAAGCCCTTGCTTGCTCTGGATGTGTACTTCAGGTCTGAAATAAAAAGTGACGTGTGGATTGATATACAGCATCGCATGACCAGAGATTGATTTAGAGGGAGCGATTGCAAAGCCGTTAGAACCGGTTAATTCCTTCTCCTTTGCGACCATTTTCGTCAGAGACTGACCCGTATAAAAACTTTTGACATCTTCTGCGCCGACATCGGCGGTATTGATTGCGCCGATACTTCCATCTGTCCACAATAATGCAAACCATGGCTCGAACCGGGTTAATAATTTTGGCTTTACTTCAGGATGAGTATATAAATAATAATTGACACCATCCGCAAATGCATTCATCAAAGATTTAAACCAAGCCGGTGACCTCAGGTAATCTTTTTTTGCTTCTTCAGGGTCGATGATGATACGGGTGTACAGATCATTGTAAAGATCTTTCTCACCATTTACCTCCGCCAATCTTCCAAGCTTCTCAATATAATTAAGCTCTACCCGGTTAAAATCATCTTCACACTGGGCATATAACAATCCAAAGACTGCATCCGCATCGGTATCACCATAGATATGAGGCACTCCATATTCATCCCGAATGATTTCAATATGATGAGCCTGGGCCTTCCATTTTTCAATTTCAGATTGAGAATAAAGTCGAACTGAAAATACACATAGAATGAGTAAAATGTTTCGGATCATAAATAAAAATAAGCATCTGTTTTCATACTTGCCGAATCAATATTTGTTGGGGCGTACGCCAAAATTGCACACAAGTAAATTATATAGAAGACTGCTTGTGGGCAGTGAACTGCGACTTTTCAGTTTATAATTCGCCTAGTCGAAGTACAAGTTCTGTAAAACTAATAGTCGTGCACCTATTTGTTGCGACGAGGTAGGAAGGCATCCATAAACTTTTTATTGTCCAAACACGGCTACCATTCGCTTAAAATAATTTTTCATATTCAGCCAAAATGGAAGCTGTGGCTCAACCAATGTGCCATTTAATATTTCACCTTTGTGCAGGTAATATTTGGATAATGTAGCCGCTGTCATACCCCATTTAGAGACGAACTGGTGGTAGCCTTTATTCTTGACAAAGTTCTTACGGGTCGATACTGATCCAAAATGATACACTCTGGAATCCGCCACGCCGATAAATCTTCGCACGCCTGCATTCCAAAGTTTCATGCTAAAATCGGGATCAGAATAAAAGCCGGGAGAAAACTCGGTACTATACCCTCCTACCAGATCCCAGATTTGTTTATGCACTAGATTGGGAGGCCAGGTGGCACCTGACCAGTTGGTTTTGGGCAGTGATTTATATTCTGCCAATAATTTATGTTCATTAAACGTTTCAATCGTCGTACCATAATCTCCCCGGATACTACAATTGCTTTGAGGAAAAGCCTCGATTGCCGTGGAAGAAATAAAATATAATATATCCGGTTGTCTTTTTATTACGTCGTTCAAATGCAAATCCCAGTCAGGGCAGACATACATATCATCATTAAGGTATACGATCTGATCCGTGGCAGCCAGCTGAGCCGCGGAATTCAATGCATAGCACACACCAATATTATGACCTGAATGCGTATAACTAATATCATGTTGATCCGCGATCCATTCCAGGGTTCCATCTGATCCATCATTGATATGGACTATGATTTGATGTGGATAAACAGAATTGGATCTTATGCTATGAATGCATAATTTCAAAAAAGCTAAGTTATTCCACGAAGGAATGATGATTGAAAAAACAGCCTGGTCCACCGCGACCAAGCGCTTGTCACTAAAATTTGCAGTGTTTTTAAACATGAAATGAATTTAGATCCGTCAACTCGAGTCAGAACATATTCATTCATATCAACGTAGATGAAAGGCCCAAGATGCTTATCATATTCTTTGGATTGGCTTAAAACTGTATAATTATATATTCATAAATAGAAATATTCGATGAATGAATGGATTGATTAGACATTATTTTCTGAATCCGCAAAGTTTCATTTCTTCAAAATAACATATAGGCTTATAGCATAACTGATTAATGCATTCTCCTTACCTTTGTACTTATTTCTCAAATCATTAATTTTTAGACTTTTATAATGTATAGGACTCATAGTTGTGGTGAATTGCGCATGGCGCATGTAGGGCAATCAGTGACATTATCGGGCTGGGTAGATGCAGGTCGTGACTTTGGTGGAATGACATTTATGGACTTACGGGATCGATATGGCATCACACAATTGGTATTCAATATGGATGCAGATCCTGCCCTTTGTGAATCAGCCCGCAAACTGGGTCGGGAGTTTGTCATTCAAATAACGGGAGATGTACGGGAGCGTAGCGCCAAAAATCCCAATCGCTCAACCGGTGATATTGAAATCGTCGTGAAGTCATTACAAGTATTGAATGCAGCTAAAATTCCGCCATTTACAATAACCGATAATACCGATGGAGGTGATGACCTGCGTATGAAATATCGCTATCTTGATATCCGTCGTCAACCGGTCCAATCCAAATTATTATTCCGGGCCAAGCTGGGTCTTGAAACCCGTAAGTATTTATCAGGCCAGGGTTTTGCAGAAATCGAGACTCCGTTCCTGATCAAAAGTACTCCCGAAGGCGCGCGCGATTTCGTAGTTCCGAGTCGCATGAATCCCGGTCAATTCTATGCATTGCCACAGTCACCACAGACATTCAAGCAAATCCTGATGGTGGCCGGAATGGATCGATATTTTCAGATCGTAAAATGCTTTAGAGATGAAGACTTACGTGCTGATCGCCAGCCTGAGTTTACACAAATAGATTGCGAGATGTCTTTTGTACATCGTGAAGATATACTCAACATGTTTGAAGGTTTGACTCATTATTTATTTAAAGAAATGCTGGGATTGGATCTCGGTACTTTCCCCAGGATGAGTTATGATGATGCGATGAAATATTATGGTATCGACAAACCGGATCTTAGATTTGGTATGCCGATCACTGAACTCAATGAACTCGCCAAGGGTAAAGGCTTTAATGTATTTGATTCAGTACCCTACATAGCAGGTTTGTGTGTGGAAGGAAAAGCAGAAGCATTCTCCAATAAAGAAATAAAAGAATTAACCGAATGGGTACAGAGACCACAAATCGGGGCTAAGGGCCTGGTACATGTCAAATACAATCCGGATGGCAGTTTTAAATCGAGTGTAGATAAATTTTATTCTCAGGATGATCTCAAAGCCTGGGCTCATGCGATGAAAGCTAAACCGGGAGATATTTTATTATTGTTGTGCGGTGAAGAAGAAAAGACCCGCAAACAACTCGGTGAACTAAGACTCGAGCTGGGTCGTCGACTCGGCCTAATGAAAGCGGGTGATTTCAAACCATTATGGGTATTGGATTTCCCATTACTCGAATGGGACGAAGAAGCAGGTCGTTATTTTGCGATGCACCATCCATTTACTTCACCTAAACCTGCTGATATTGAAAAAATGGCGAATGATGATCGTACTGTCCTCGGTAGTATCCGCGCAGATGCATATGATTTAGTGATCAATGGCACCGAAGTAGGAGGTGGATCCATCAGAATCCATGATCGGGATCTGCAATCAAAGAATTTCTCATTACTTGGCTTTACTCCAGAGCAAGCGTTGGATCAATTTGGTTTCCTTCTTAATGCTTTTGAATACGGTGCTCCTCCTCATGGTGGCATTGCTTTTGGGTTTGACCGTCTGTGCGCAGTGATGCAAGGTCAGACATCGATCAGGGACTACATAGCTTTCCCTAAAAATAATATGGGACGGGATATGATGATCGATGCTCCGGGTGCATTGGAGGAGAAGCAACTGAAGGAATTGGGGGTGAAGGTGTGATGCATAAACTGTCTCTAATTTTAATTTATTTTTTTGAAAGATATTTTTTTTGTTTTTTCATCAAATATTGATTCATAAATAGGAATATTTGGAAGATTAATAGCGCATAATTTAACGATGTCTTTTTTATCTTGACAATATATTTCAGAACCTAATATTATTTCTTTGTAGCATTTTTCTGAAATTTCAACTCTTCTTGAATTTAAATCATACTTGATTCTAAAAAATTCTCCTGAATATTCATTTCTTGAGAAATTATATTTTGCAATTCTGTATTCATTCTCATATTTAAAACGTTGAGGTACGCTAAAATTTTGAAGAATAGCATTATATAGTGCATCATCTTTATTCAAATTAATAGGTAATATTTCAGGAGGTTTTGATTCGGGGTAGTACTTGACTTTGCCAAATTGACCTGATAATTTTGGATTCTTGATCAATTCTGATGGTATTAAACCTACGCAATAACCTGTACTTAAATTTCCAAATTTTTCCCACATTTCAATTGAAGTTTTTGAAATAGAGGAACAGAAAATTCCTAAATTATCATTCTGAATTTTATTAGACCATTGTTCAACTTGTTTTCTATTATCCGTATCAAAAAATTTACAATCGTTGATTCTTTTCATTGCCCTTGTTTCTACATCTTTTTCAGTCATCCATTTAAACTCATTCCGTGTATCTTGTTTGATCTTTTCCATAAGTAATGCAGTAGTAACTAAGTCGTATCTTTCTTTCAATATACATTCATTGTATCCGTCTTTAAATATGCCTGGACTAGCAAGGTATATTTCCTTATTTTTAATTATTCTATCCGTATTCTCATCACCCCATATTCTATATTTATAAATAGCTTTGGGCATATGACTTTTTGTTGAATTATCAATTATGGATAAGATATACTTATTTTTTATCAACATTTTATGTTTTCTTTCTTATAAAATTATGAATTCAAATTCGTTTGCATTTACTTTTTTATAACTTTACCCAGTCGGCTGTTTAAATAATCCTGTAAGATGCTGCGAATACTTAAATCCAAGTAGTATGCGAATCTCACTTACTGATTTACTTAGTTCAAAACCGATAATGCTAATTCATTTGCATTTTGAATATCACTGTTCAATTCAGATTACGGTATTCTATCGGTGCCATGCCCACTTTTTGTTTAAATAACCGGGTAAAATGCTGGGGATATTTAAAGCCAAGTTCGTACGATACCTCAGCTATGGACTTTTTCTTTTCCATAATTTTTTCTTTTGCCAGGTCCAATAGCTTGAGATGGATGTATTCCTGTGCAGAGGTACCGGTTTCCTTTTTCACCAGGTCACCGAAATAATTAGGTGACAGATGAAGCCTGGACGCAAAGTATTGAACCGTGGGCAATCCTTCTTCTTTCAATTCACCGGCAAACAAATAGTTGGTAAGCAAGGTTTCGAATTGTTCTACAATGCCATGATGGATGTGTTCCCGGGTGATGAACTGTCGGTCATAATACCTCGAACAATATTTTAATAATAATTCGAGGTTCGCCACGATTAGTTTCTTACTATGACGGTCTATATTCTGGCTGATTTCGGATTCTATATTTGCAAAGCACTGATCCAATACGGCTCGTTCTTTTTCTGATACATGCAAAGCTTCATTCGATTGATAGCTGAAAAAAGTGTATTCATGTATGGATTTTCCAAGTGGACTGCCCTTGATGAGATCGGGATGAAAGACCAATGCTTTGCCGTATGGCTGGTGCCATTCACCTTCCGGTTCTGCTATGATCGTTTGACCGTTGCCTAGAAAGACCACGGTGCCTTCTGCATAATCATAATATTGATTGCCATACCGGAGGTCGCCACAATGGGTTTCTTTGATCACAATGGCATAAAAATCCAGTCTGAACCTAGACCGCCTGATCAAGCCTGATTTATTTAAGTCTACGATATTGATCAGCGGATGCATCGTTTTGTTATTAAATGTTTCGCTGTATTTTTTAATGGTATCGTATAGGATCATATCTTCCATATAGTTCAAAATTAGGCAAATAAGCTGTAGGTATTCTTCGGATCCGTAAAAATGGTTAGTAAAAAAGTAATTTGTATAATTCCTTCCCCCTGAGCTGGAAATAATTTTGAAGGACCATTCAAAAGGTTATGAAGAAATATTTTTTTTACGTCCTGTTCTTATTTTCTACCGGTATATTATCTCAAAAACCGGATAGTACCCAGCATGCTGTTCATTTTGAAGGTTCATTGGGAATCACGAACAATGGGTTTTCCATCGTACCATCCTTTTCATTAAACAGTCCTGCCGCGATCATCAATTTATCCTGGCAAAAAAACAGATTTAGTTTTGATCCGGACATACGAGTGGTGCCGGACCTCAGCAAAGGCAACCTGCTCTTTTGATTCAGATACCTTTTAATTCGATCTCAAAAATTCAATCTTCGGGTCGGTATACACCCGGCACTCACGCTCATTCATACTGACATTATGGAGAATGGTAGGGTGAGCCGGATCAGTGAATTATTGCGCTTTGCGGCATTTGAGGTGGTGCCAAGCTACCAGGTTAGCTCTCATTGGGGAATCAGCGCAACCTATTTGCAAGGGAATGCATTGCAAAGCCGTGGACCGCAACTTACCCAGGTGATTTTTTTGAATTCCAATATCAACAACCTGGTGCTGACAGATGCATTGAGACTTCATGTATATCCCGGTGTCTTCTTTCTTTTTACAGATGGATATCGTGGAAATTATTTTACAGGCACAGCGACTGTATCGCATCAGCATCTCCCCTTGACATTGTCTGCTTCCATCAATCAGACTTTTAAATCCAATGTACCGGATAATAAAAATTTCATCTGGAACATCACGTTGGGATATAATTTCTCTGCATCCATTACAAGACTCAAAAATGCTAATTGAACATGGGATGCATCAAATGAAGGGAGGGAATCAAACATAAGGAGATAAAATCAACGGGTCGATCTCATAATTAATTAAGATAAGTTTTCTCCATTCGGCTGATAGAAAAGTCATATTGAAAACTATTAAATTATAAATCTCGTATGTTTAATTGCTTCATCCAATATTCCAAATCATCAACTGTATTCATGACTTTCAAGATTTTTCCGTTTTTGCCTATGATAAAATGTGTAGGATAGGTTTGTATTTTTAGTGAATCATCCAGGTAGGATGTAACGTCGCCGACCGTCCGGTATTTGAAAGTCCTGGTTTTTAGGAAATTCCTGAGCAATCCGGGCGAATCCCTGGCTAAAGAAATAAATTGAATGGGTAGATTATTTCCTATACTATCTACAATATGATTTAGCTTTGGAAATTCCTGTACACAAGGGAGACAATGAATAAACCAGGTTTTGAGGACTGTGATTTTACCTTTTAATGAATCGGTGGTAAATCCGCGACCCTGTATATCTTTTGCATTGAAAAAAGGCAGATTCTTTCCTTCCTTATATTGATGATCCAGGGCATCCCGCGCCAGCTGCTTTATGGTCTCTACAAAATCCCTGTGATGATCTGTATTTAATGAAAACAGCCGGTATACTTCAATATTTTCTTTTGTCAACAGTTGAATGGGAATAAACTTTCCGGTCGACAAAGAATCCAAAAATGCATGTTTTGAATCCATTGGTTCGCCGTATTCATTTTGCGTTTCAAATGAGCGGTCTAAATGAATAGTGCCCGAAGTGTAGATCCACCATGAATAATAATCTTTTGTGATGGCCGTCATATCCGGTAAGACCGCTTCGGTGTGGCGATGGCCTTTGCATCCAATACATGCTATTACAAATAAAAAAGACCATCTCATTTGATCAAATACTTCCTGATGGCCTGATTCCAGATAGCGTATCCCTTTTCATTCATATGCAAACCATCGGCTACAAAAATATCTTTCATCGGCATTTTCTGATCATCCAGCATACTATCCCAGACATCCAGGAAATTCAGATTTTTCTGAGTGTTGCAATAGGCTTTTATCAATCGATTGGCCTCTTGATTTTTATCCCGGATATTCCATCGGGCCAGGCTGGGCTTGAGCGATATGATCAGGATATTTTTGGCTTTCGTATTGGCCTTGATGAGATTGATGAGTTGTTTGGTACGATTTAATATATCCATAGCCGTCAGGGTCGTATCCGCCACTAAGTCATTTTCACCACAGTAGATCACGACCTGCCTAGGATTGTATGGATAGATCATGTCCGGAGCAAAATGCATTATGTGTGGGAGGATGGCTCCGCCAAAGCCACGATTGAGCGGATGAAATTCCGGAAATACCTGGTCGAGATTTTTCCATAATCTTATTGAAGACGATCCAATAAACAATGTACCTACCACCCGATTTGGATGGGCTTGATCATCCATTTTAAAAGCATCTATCTCTGATTGAAAAGGATAGGTTTGTGCAATTAAAAAGCAAGTATTAAATACAATTATAACTATGGAAACTATCTTTTGCATAGTCTAAAAATAGCACTGAATTTCGTAATCAAAATGGTTAATTACAAACAACAGTAAACACAGAAAAATATTTAACCTTTCCTCTTCACTACTTTCATCGCGGCATGTACGATGGCATCAGGGGACAAACCATATTTAGCCAATAATTCATCCGGCTTACCACTTTCTCCAAAACTATCATTGACGGCTACATACTCTTGTGGTACGGGATGATTGCGAGAGCAAACAGCGGCCACTAACTCGCCGAGGCCACCATAGATCTGATGCTCTTCGGCAGTGACTACACAACCTGTTTTGGTAATACTGCTGATCACAGCGTCTATATCAAAAGGTTTGATCGTATGGATATTCAATAAGTCAGCCTGGATGCCGGATGCTTTCAGTTTTTTTACTGCCTCGACTGCATACCATGTCAGGTGACCTGTGGCGATGATGGTGACATCGGTACCTTCATTGAGTACTTGTGCTTTGCCAAATACAAATGGAATATCCGTGGTAAAGATTGGCCAGGAAGGTCTGCCGAATCGCAAATAACAGGGACCGTCTATATCAGCAATCGCTATAGCTGCCTGTTTAGTTTGATGGGAGTCACACGGTACGATCACATGCATACCCGGAAGCATGCGCATAAGACCTATATCTTCGAGTATCTGATGTGTGGCGCCATCTTCGCCGAGCGTCAGGCCTGCATGGGATGCACATATTTTTACATTTTTATGTGAATAAGCGATGGATTGTCTTATCTGATCGTACACCCGGCCGGTAGAGAAATTAGCAAAAGTGCCGGTATAGGGAATTTTACCCAGGGTCGCCATACCTGCGGCGATGCCCATCATATTGGCTTCGGCAATACCGATCTGGAAAAATCTTTCGGGAAACTCTTTTTTGAAATCATCCATTTTCAATGAACCCAACAGATCGGCGGTCATCGCCACGATCTGGCCATTGCTGCGACCGATTTCCAATAATCCCTTACCGAATCCATCCCGGGTCGCTTCTTTACCGGTTACATTCAGAGTATCTACACTAATCATTTATTTTTATTTTATATATATCGAATGGAATAAATCTTTTAATCAATGTGCTTTATACGTTGGGTCAAATGCAAAATCACCCAGAGGAGTCTCGGGCAATTGTGCCAAAGCCGCTTTGGTTTGTTCTTCATTCGGGGCCGTGCCATGCCATTTATGTGTATGCATCATAAAGTCTACACCATTACCCATTTCTGTTTTCATGAGTATGACGACCGGTTTACCGTGGTGCAATTTTGATTTCGCTTCATCCAACTTGTCAGAAATAGAAGGTATATCGTTTCCTTTTTCATTGATGATGACTTCCCAGCCGAATGCTCTCCATTTTGCAGGCAAATCTTGTAATGACATGACTTTATCGGTAGGGCCATCTATTTGCATTCCATTCCAATCAACGGTTGCAATTAAATTATCTGCACCGAGATTGGGAGCAGACATGATGGCTTCCCAGTTTTGACCTTCATCGAGCTCGCCATCGCCGGTCAATACATATACGATACCCGGGTCTTGGTCGAGTTTCTTAGCCAGTGCTGCACCAATCGCGACACTTAGACCCTGACCTAATGAACCCGATGCTACCCGAATACCGGGTAAGTTTTCATGAGTCGTTGGATGACCTTGTAATCGACTATCGAGCTTTCTGAACGTAGTCAACTCTGCTACCGGAAAAAATCCATTATGAGCCAGCGTGCTATACCATACAGGCGATATGTGCCCATTGGATAAAAAGAAAAGATCTTCTCCTTTCCCTTCCATCGTAAACGGTAATTTATAATTGAGATGAGCACCATACAGCGTCACAAAGAAATCGGTGCATCCGAGTGATCCACCTACGTGACCACTCTGACAATTGTATACCATACGAAGGATATCGCGTCTTACCTGAGATGCGACCGTCTGTAATTTAGATAAATCGTAATTCATAAAGCGCCGCAAAGATCGGTTTTATTAAGGGAATCGCAAACTGGAATCTTTCTCAATAATTTTCATTTTCAAGAATCATATCATTGTTAACCATTGATCTTTATAATCTCCGGCCAAGATAAAAATCTTCCTTCTCAGTCATTAATTTCTTTGCTTTTTTGTTCTGATCGTCATATCCACACAAATGAAGTAATCCATGCACCATCACTCTCAATAGTTCATGATTCTGCGTAACATCAAATAATACGGCATTCTCTTTTACGCGATCTACACTAATATAAATTTCTCCGATAATCGGATCATATGAATACGGAAAAGTAATAATATCGGTATAATAATCATGCTTGAGTACAGTACGATTCATCTCCAGCAATTCCTGGTCAGAAATAAAATAATAATCTAACTTTGAAATTTTACTTTTTTCAGATGTTGCTGCTTTTGTCAACCAGGATTTTACATTCGTTGCCCGCTTTACTTTAAATCCTTTGTAATGGTAATGAAAACAGATCGGAATCGATTTCATCAGAAGTCAAACCACATCATGAGTTCGGTACCATTAGCGCGATAGATGACTTTATCACAGAGTTGCTTGATCAGGTAGATGCCACGACCACCACATTTATCAATATTTTCCGGAAGTGTGGGATCTGCCACGTGATCGTGATCAAATCCTTTGCCCTCATCCCGAACGGTAAACGATATACCGGATGGTTCATCATGCAACGTAAGGTGTACACATTTACAATCATCACATTGATTACCATGCACGATGGCGTTATTTACGGCTTCGGTCAGGCTGATGAGGATATTGGGATATTTATCTTCAGACAGGTGATAGGTCGAGGCAAGGTCTTCCACCAAACGTTCAATCTCCGCAATACAACCCGGAGAAGAAGGAAACTGCCATTGACGACTCATCAGTACTTGCTGCAATGGATTATTTATTATTTGTTGCATGGTCGGTTCTAAGAGACTTCATATAATCTTCGACAAGCGATCGATAATATGGTTTGACATCGGGGGAGACTGTCTTGTACAGATCGATCTCTGCTTCACGTTTTTTTAGATACTCTTGGAGTGAGGGAGGCAATTTTCGTTCCAATTCTTTTGCGGTTTCCGATTTTCTTTTTTCATCTTGTTTTCGTTCGCGATCTGCATTTTCTGCTTCGAGTAAGCGGGTGAGGATTTCTTCCTGGCGTTTCATCATTTCATTCGTAAGTTTTTTATTGACCAGGTCGGTTTCTATCTTATCCATTCCATCGATGATTTTATCGATGTCGTTGGTTTTCTCGCCATGCTGTTGCATATCTTTTTGTATTTCTTTGAGTGCTTCCCGTAAGGCGGCCTGGCGGGCAGCGGCTTTAGCAAACTCTTTGGATCCGGCTCCCTGGCCCTGCTGCATACCTTGCATCATTTTCTGCATAGACTCTTTCATGCCTTTCTGTCCTTCACTGATTTTATCCATGGGCTTAGAACCTTCGCCTTTGCCGCTTTTCTTAGGATTACTACAGGCAGCACCACTCATTTGTTGCTGCATATTATTCATCGATTCAGAAAGCATCAGGGCGAGATCATTTACATTTTTCATCGTGCGCTGTTGAGCATCTCCGGCTTTGGCTTTTTCTCTTTCTTCGAGGGCAGCGATGGAGCTCTGCATTTGTCCATTGATCTCCTGTACTTTCTCTGTAATAAATGACTCGAGCTCAAATACCCGCTTGCTCAAGGCTTGCAGACTATCTTCGATGATCGTAAAGTCTTCTTTTACATTAAACTGCTGCTGCATCAGGTCAGTATAATGAGGAGTATTGATCGTCGTGACATTTACATCTTTGATCAATGCTTCCTGGTCGTAGGATACGCTTACAAGATTCTCGAGGATCTGGCGTATGGTCTTTACATCTTCTTCGTGTTGTTCCTTTTCTTGTTGTTGCATACTGTTTTGCATGGACTGTGCCATGTCTTTCATTTTGTTGGATGCACTCTTCTGGGATTTGGATGCTTTCTTGTTTTGCTTTTGATTCATCTCCTGAGAGCTGTTCTGCATATCTTTTTTGATATCTTCCATTTTCTCCTGGGGATTCTCCATATTTTTCTTTCGCTCCAGTTCCTGATTTTTCTTTTCGAGCTCTTTCATTTCTTCTTTCATTTTATCCATTTGCTTATTGAGCTCTTCCTGCATTTTCTTCATATCTTCGGCAGACATTTCATCTGATTTCTTGTCATCCGCCTTTTGATCACCACTTTTCTGATCATCCGCCTTTTGATCACCACTTTTCTGATCATCTTTCTTTTGATCACCACTTTTCTGATCATTAGATTTTGGATCCTTTTGATCAGACTTGTGATCGTCTTTTTGGTCGCTGTTATTATCTTTTTTATCAGCTACTTTATCTCCTTTGTTTTCCTTGTCTTTACTTTCTTTATCCGTTTTATCCTTATTGTCTTTAATGTCCTGGTCCGCCTTATTCTTATCCGAAGTGTCTTTTGCTTTTTCCTTTTCGTCTAGTTTTTGATTGGCTTCACTGAGTTTATCCTCCTGTTTGGCCATCTCACGAAGCTTATCAATGGTTTGCTGCATTTTTTGTTCTACTTCCAGGGTCTTGAATAGCTCCATCATTCGATCGAGTTCTTTCTCGAGTTCTTTGCTTTCCATTTTCATTTGGTCCATCATCGGCAGGGTCTGATCTTTTTCCATTTGCTGCATCAGCTCCTGCAGTTTCTCCATGAGTTCTTTCATTTTAGGATCCTCCAGCTGATCAAACATTTTTTGAATCTGTTCCTGCTTTTGAAGGATACGCTCATTGGTTTGCTCAAACTTTTCCTGGTTTTTCATGTTCTCTTTCCATTGCTGTTTTGCTTGTTCGATTGCTTTTTGTATTTCTTTTTGTTTTTCAAGAAGTTTTTCGAGTTCTTTACGATCCTGCCAGTTAGGTTGCTTTTCCTGGAGCATTTTATCTCTGAGTTCATTCATTCGCTCCTGTACTTTTTTACTTTGATCGAGCGCATCTTTGAGTTCATCTTTAATGGCATCGCTGTTTTTACTATTGGCTTCTTCAAGTTCTTCTTTAGATGGGAGTTTTAATGAAAGCACATTAGACTTGACGGATTTAGGACCATTGATACCATCGTTATCGTAAAGTTCAAAATAATAGCTGATTTGGTCACCCGGTTTCAGGTCTATCTCATTTGTATTCCAATTGTATTGAAAGCTGGTTTTATTGGAATTGGTAATTGTTACCGGAACTACATTGGGAGTGGATTGTTTTCCATCTTGATGAATGATCGAATAATTGAAATTGAGTTTTGACAATCCATAGTCGTCATTTCCGTTACCGACAAAATAAATCAGGCGATTTTCACTGGCGCTATCTTTAAATTCATTTACCTGAATGGTCGGATACTGATCTGCAACGACTCTCATATGATACAGGACCGAATCCGGTACCGGTAATTGTTCATTAGAAATAAGAATTTTATAATCCTGATCTTTTAATGCACGGTGCGAGTACGTATAATAGGCCTGTCCGTTGCGATGGATATCCTTTGATTTTTCACCTGAAAACTCCATTTGGATTTTATCCGTATTATCCGCATCGATTTGCCATGCCAGGTGAGTGCCGGCAGGGACCAGTAAATCCCCTATATTTTCGATCATTTCATTTTTACGACCCGTATAGGATGGATAATCCAGTTTGATCGAAAACCGGGTGATGTTTGGCTTTTTTAATACTTCGAGATTGTATGGCTTAGATTTTACTTCACCGCTGTACATACTAAAAGCTGTTGATTTTTGAACATCATTAAATGTATAGGTATAATGAGTTGCATCGATTTTGGTCATACGATATGGATATTGATCTACCTCTATGAATACTTCATTGGGTAATATATTTCCATCGACCTCCATATCGAGGTTGTAATTACTGAATTGTGCAACTTTTGGATTTTCTTCTTTTAGCTTAAAATGGAATGGGGCTGCTTTCTCAAAATCCTCATTATTATGAATGATGCGCTTGCTGCTATCCCGGATCAAACTCGGAGCACCTACCAATAATGCCAATAGCAATAAAAGTGGCGGCAGAGCGAATCTCAAATGCTTTCTGTTTTTACCGAGATCGATTGCATTTTTAAATGGAACTAACTGGATCTGCGCACTTTTTTGCTGGATGCTGGCTTCGATCAATTCCTGATTGGACAGATCGCTAGCCTGGGATTTAAGTTGAAGAATATTAAGAAGTCTATCCTGTACATCACCAAAATGATCACCGATGATGCGGGCCGCTTGCTCATGAGAGATCACCTGGCCCAATTTAAAATAATGCATCAGAGGAATTGCCACCCAGTAGATCAGCGAACCGGCTGCAAAAAGATTGAATGAATAATATAAAGCTTTACGGACACCTTTACTAAAATAAAACTGATGCTCAAGTAAATTGTAGGCAAGAAATATCAACAATACACTACCGATGGTAAACAGGGCTCCGCGAATAATTTGATTGGTATAATACTTACGTATGAACTGATCCAACTTATCTACCAAAAGTCTGTAATTATCCTGCACTGCCATAGTAATAAAAGTTTGGTCAATAAAAATTTGCCTTTCGCCGACCTTGCAAGGTACAGTATTAGGCCTTAGTTGTCAAGGTGTTGGATGGGGGATATTGATTGACAAAATAAAGCACTTTACAGGCCGGTTATTTCATCTGTTTTCAGTATAAAATTCTAATTTAGTTTTATCTTTTACAGTGAGTACACTAAATAATGATTCTATTATTCATCATATAAAATTGATTAATATTTAAGCAGATTTGTTATCAATCAGTTACAAAAAAAATTAAAATACAGTAAAATGTTTAAAGTAAAAGCTTCCACTTTAAAAGATTATTTTAACTGGGATCCTGAAAGAAAGGAAAGTTTATTGTTTATTGACCGGATTCTTTATCAACAAGCTCCAGAACTTAAAAGATGGTTTTATCATAAGAGTGCTAATACAACAGCTGGAATGCGAACCAGGCTCATAGGGTATGGTTGGTTTTTATATGAAGTAAGTTCGGGAGCAAAGATTAAATGGCCTATAATAGGTCTCGCTTTACAGAAGCATTATGTCTCGGTCTATTTATCGGTTTTGAAAGATGATAAGCCCATACTCGACGATTATGTGCACAAGCTTGGCGCATTGAGATATGGATGTAACCATTTCAGTTTCGCTGACCCAGATAAACTTAATCTATCGATGTTGTCGAGTTTGATAAAAGCCGTTTCCGAAGAAGTAAAGAAAGGTGCTCATAAATCGCTTCAATATAGTAAGTCGAAGAAGTCAAAAAACTAACCTCACAGCTGGGTCTCTGTCCATTTCTGGCTTATCTCACAAATACCATAAGGTCAACTGACATAAAAAAAGCTCAAATCTGTTTTGTTCTTTGAGTGTGGTGCAAGGTCAATTGTTGTAATTCCCCTACAAATTCCACCAATAGTTCATCTTAAACACCAATGCCCTATCCTTCACATTAAATGGTGAGGGCAAATAATTATCAGTATATACCAGATAGATATCGGATGCAGGAGCGAATCTCCATTGTAACCTTGTATTAATATTCAGATTTTTTATTTGTTCATTGTATTGCACAAAAGATGTAAAATACAGATCCTTTGTAAAGGTGAGATCGAGCCTCGGGCCTATCAACCAGAACGTCGTTTTGTTCCAGGGTGCAGGCATGACGATTTTATTATAGCTCGAATTGATTGAAAACTTGACATAGGGCTGCCACCGATAGCCAAGTTCTGTCGTAAAATTGGTGCGTGTACCATTCTGATAATAGCCACCCAATCGATAGGAGCCGAAATACGTAAACAATTTCTGAGGTTGAGAGGTATAGTCCCCACCCGTACTGTTCCATTGATGGGTGGAGCCAACAGGCAAAAAAGGTTTATTGGTATTGGTCGGATCAAATGCTGTCAGGAGTCTTACCCAATCATCTCCGACCCAAAGATCTGCTTTAGCCTGATTACGGAAATTAAAGGTATAATTAATAAATGTAGTGCGGTCGGTCGTGGTAAAAGAAGGGTTTAAATAGGTAAACACTCCGAAGGAAGGACCATGGGTAAGCAAGAAGCTTTTGGGCTTGGCGTAAAACAAATAGGTAATGTTGGGACTCAACTTTATATAGTTTTTACGAGGAACATAACCGACTTCAGCTGTATAGTTTCGACTTACATATTCCTGTACCCATTGGACATTTAGTTTTTTGTCATTATAGGTTAAGGTACCGACATGTGACCATGCGTTCGGGGATTTTTGGGTATCAAACGATCTTCCGACCATCAATTTTCCTGTCCAGATATTATTGGCTGAAGCAAGATTGTACTCCAATCCAAGATTTCGATTGTACAGATTATTATTTTTCTTTAGATCTTCGGATAAAACACCATATCCACTGGCCTGTTTATTAATAGCAAACAGCGTCAGATTGGAACGGCTGAATACTTTTCTTTGCAAAGCAATCATACCAAAATTATATCCAGGCTGGCTTTGTGTTTTACGCGTCTGCATATCGAGTACACCGATGCGCCAGTTTTGATCCAGTTTACCGCTAAGTTTGAGGCCGGCATCGATATGGGATGTAAGACCTATCCTTCGTGAAAAAAAAGGTCGCAGGGTAGACGAACCGATATTGGCAAAAAGGTCACCATTCTCCAAAAAGAACTGTCGTTTCTCAGGGAAAAACAACTCAAAGCGATCCAGATTGGTTACTTGCTGATCGACTTCGACCTGTGAAAAATCAGGATTGAAAGTAAGATCCAGATTGAGAGAACTGCTTAATGCAATTTTTGCATCACCACCGATTTCTGTACGATTATTCGTGGGTGTACCGGCTGCAAAATTTTTAGAAGTCCCGGCAAGGGCATATGGGATCAATGAAACATTAGCACCCGGATCCGGCGGTGTTTTATCCCAAACCAGGATTCCGGTATAAGCTAAAGAAGCTGTAGGAAACATTCTTGGCACTGGAGCCCAGGCTGATTTTTCCGTAGTTCGTATATCGAGTCTTGAAAAGTTAATTCCCCATTCGGTAATTCCCTTTTTGTATCGTATGGTTTTAAATGGAATGGCCGCTTCGAAAACCCATTTGTCATCATAATTCCTGGTTATACTTTTCCATTTGTTATCCCAGGAAAGGTCTACTTTTCCTCCTTCATACATCGTGCCTTCCCATTGGGCTCCGGCAGCATTAGCTCCAAAGGCAAATCCATTGGTACGGTCATCGTACGGATCCAGGAAAAATAAAAAATTATCATTTTTGACAAATGCCCAGTCGCGTTTAAGGGATTCGATCATAATATTGCGATCGATGGCATGATAACATTCAACCAGGATATAGATGTTTTGTGCATCGTAGGTCATATGGACATCCGTACGGGCTTTTGCATGACTCGTATCCATCGGCAATACCATAAAAAAATCAGTGGCATTTTCAGCAGATTGCCACACTGGATCGTTAGCATCGCCATCGACTTTGGGAGGTGTCGTAGTTGACTTGATATGATATTGATAGGTCGCATTTTTCTTTTGCGAAAAAAGTTGAAATGAAATCAGGACGAGAGAGAGTAAAATACCGCTGCGCACGTCGGTAAAGATAGTGGAAACTATTTTGCCTAAATATGAAAGGATCGGTATGCCATAAATTAAAGTAAATAAGACAAGAATGGGAACCGAAAAGCCAGACTCTGCAAATTTGTCAGTTAATCTTGCCTTGGCATATGGTTTGTAATTTTGGCAATTCAAATAATCAAACAATTACTATGTCAGAAAAAGGACAAATAGCGGTACAGACCGAAAACATATTTCCCATCATCAAGAAGTTTCTTTATTCAGATCAGGAAATATTTTTGAGAGAATTAGTCTCCAATGCCATCGATGCTACTTCAAAATTGCAAACGCTATCTTCAAGAGGCGTGGCCAAAGGAGAGCTGGGTGATCTTACCATCGATATTGTATTAGACGAAAATGCAAAAACACTAACTATCCGTGACCGGGGAATCGGTTTGACGGAAGATGAAGCTAAAAAATATCTAAATCAAGTCGCGCTTTCTTCAGCACAAGAGTTTATCGAAAAATATAAAGGTGAGTCCAATATCATTGGCCACTTCGGTTTAGGCTTCTATTCTGCCTTCATGGTTGCTGAAAAAGTAGATGTCATCAGTCTCTCTTACCAGGAAGGTGCTCAGGCCATACAATGGTCATGTGATGGCAGTCCTGAATACACGATTGATTCGGTGGAAAAATCTGATAGAGGGACAGATATTGTTTTACACGTTTCGGACGAAAGCAAAGAATACCTCGAAAAAAATAAGATAGATGAACTACTTAAGAAATATTGCCGATTCCTGCCATTCCCTATCCGGTTTGGTACCCGGACCGAATACGACTGGGAAGGAGAAGGTGATGATCGCAAAGAAATCAAAACTGAAGTAGACAATATCATCAATAGTACAGATCCGATCTGGAAGAAAAACCCGACTGAACTCAATGATGAGGATTATAAAAAGTTTTACAGTGATTTATACTTATTCAGTCAACCACCTTTGTTCTGGATACATCTGAACATTGATTATCCGTTTAATCTGACCGGTGTATTATACTTTCCCAAGCTTACCTCCGGAATGGATTGGCAAAAAAATAAAATCCAGTTATACAGTAACCAGGTCTATGTAACCGATGAAGTAAAAGGCATCGTTCCCGAATTCCTGATGATGTTGCATGGTGTGATTGATTCACCGGACATTCCTCTCAACGTATCCCGTAGTTATTTACAGAGTGATAAACAAGTAAAAAAGATAACTACCTATATTTCTAAAAAAGTAGCTGAGAAGCTGGAAGAATTATTTAAGAATGATCGGGAGGGCTTTGAATCTAAATGGAATGATATCGGACCATTTGTAAAATATGGAATGATCACCGATGATAAATTTTATGATAAAGCCAAAGATTTTGCCAAAGATCACGCCGAATCAGGTTTGAGCGGATTTATCAATAAAATGCTCGATGGCGATGCACTTAAAAATATCAATACACTTTTCAACGAACTTCGTGATTTGAAATTCAAAATTGCCAGCGGTTTATCTGAAAAATTGGCTGATGCTTTTGGAAATGGTTATACTGAAACCGGAGTTGACCAGCTTTTCCAAAAAGCATTTGGTGGCTAAAGTTTTCCCACTTAAATCAGCAAAAAAAAGACAGAAACTGA
This sequence comes from uncultured Saprospiraceae bacterium, assembly GCA_937867195.1. GTDB lineage: Bacteria > Bacteroidota > Bacteroidia > Chitinophagales > Saprospiraceae > JADJLQ01. Next base: position 20,940 of record CALMKY010000658.1, read on the forward strand.
GTAGGTTAGTTTCTGTTTTTTGTTTTTAAACGAATTTATTAGCAATCCTCATTATTTTTTTTTGACTTGAAAAATTCTTATCAGATTGTTTTGGGGCAAATTAACCTTTTACTTTGCTTATACAATTCGTAGAATGTTATTAGAAGTTCTTTTTTATGGATGATTCAAT
>CALMKY010000659.1 GCA_937867195.1 uncultured Saprospiraceae bacterium
GCAAAAATCCCTTGGTTACGCTCAAACGACCATCGGTTCTACCTTGCTGAACAACTTTTTACTCATGTTTCCCATAATTTCAATTGTAAAAAACCTTTCAAGGTCTGCCGAGACGGCGGCCACTTCATGGAAATCTGATTTTAACAAAAATGAAGATTATCATAGTTTAGGATAAGCATGGGTTATTTATCTTTTATACCGGAAATTTTCAATTTTCTCATTAAAAGGAAAAAATATTGGCTTATACCATTGGTCGTTATTTTATTACTGATGGGCCTCATTCTTATGATTTCAGAATCATCGGCGGTGAGTAGTCTGATTTATTCACTTTTTTAGAATTATTTCTATAAATCCTCACCGTCATGCTGAATCAGGCTAAATCCTTCTTTTTTTATAGGGTAACCTTACCACATTAAATATACATGAATAAGGTTTGTGAGGGTCTTTCGTTCATCTGGGACTAAAAAAAATCAGTCCTGTTGCCTGACGTTGAATACTTTGGTCACTTTCCATTTTTACATAATATTCAAAAAAAACAATAATTTGAAGCAAATTCTCTTGAAAAACAAAGTCATACTCTTTAATCCACGCAGTGCAGATTCTAAACATCGCATTCCAAATAGTATTTTACAGGTAGGCGCTTCCATTCATGGCAAATATGAATATGTATTTGTCGACGGTAATATGGAAAAAGATCCATGGTCAGTAATTCAGGATTATCTTGAAACGGGAGATTATAAATATTTTGGAACCACCGTCATGCCGGGGCCACAGCTGAGTCAGGCTATCCCATTTGCTGCAAGGGCCAAAGAACGGTATCCCGAGATTATAAATATATGGGGAGGTTATTTTCCTTCTAATCACTACAAAGCCGTTTGTTCTTCACATTATATTGATTATGTAGTCAATGGGCCGGGAGACCATGCCTTTCCGGCTTTGATCCATGCATTGGATTCTGGATTAGCTATCGAAACCATTCCTAATCTAATATATCGAAATGCGCAGGGTAAAATAATTCAGACAAGAAAAGAGCCTTTATTGGATCAGGATCAATTACCCGATTTGCCTTACGACTATTTAAATTCATTTTATCCCATAAAAAATTACCTTGGAAATACATTTTTGGGGTCTAAAACAATCGCCTATCACTCCAGCGTAGGATGCCCATTTAAATGTTCGTTCTGCGCTGTGGTACCTATTTATGAGGCCAGGTGGAAAGGGAAAAGTGCCATGCATATGTATGCGGACGTCCAGTCTTTAAAAGAGAAATATGATATCAATGCAATAGAATTTCATGATAATAATTTCTTTGTCTCAGAAACAAGGATCATTGAATTCTCAAAATTAATGCTGGGAGCCAATATCCAATGGTGGGGAGAAGGTCGGATAGACACGGTAGATCAGTTCGCAGACTCTACCCTGAGTCTGATGCGTCAGGCCGGTTGCCGTATGATCTTCTTTGGTGCTGAAAGTGGTAATGATCAATTATTAAAAGACATGGACAAAGGTGGCAAACAAAATGCTGATCAAATTAAACGATTTGCCGGTCGTATGAAAAAATTTGATATCATTCCAGAGTATTCATTTGTACTGGGCCTGCCGGCGGAAAACCCCAAAAAAGTAATGCATCAAATTGAACAGGAGATACAATTTATTAAAGACTTAAAGGAACTGAATCGGGATACAGAAATAATTATTTATGTCTATAGTCCTGTACCAACAGAAGGATCTGATTTATACACCAAAATCACGGATTCGGGATTTTCATTTCCTAAGAAACTGGAAGATTGGTTATCTCCTGCCTGGCTGCAGTTTGATTTACGAAAAAATCCACTGACACCCTGGCTTACACCCAGAATGATCGATAAGATAAAGAATTTTGAAACTGTATTAAATGCGCATTACCCTACTGCTTCAGATATAAAATTGACCCAATGGCAACGATGGACCATTTCTAAACTTTCAAGTATACGGTATCACAGTGGCCTATATGACTTTCCATATGAACTCAAAATAATGCAAAAATTCTGGCTTAAGTACAGGCAACCTGAATTAGAAGGGTTTTAAATTTATCAGCTCATGATTCAGCACATTAAAAAGATTATACAACCTCTTATCTGGAGATTATATAAATCGTACTATGCTGTACCTAGGTGGTATGATTATCAAGGGCTCCATATAAGAATATTGCCTACCGTATTCCACCCAGGTTGGTTTTATAGTACTAAGACGTTACTCGATTTTATAGCTTTACGAGATTTAAAAAATAAAAAAATACTGGAATTAGGGGCAGGTAGCGGACTGATATCCGTCTATGCAAGCAGACAAGGTGCCGAATGCACAGCATCGGATATTAATCCTATAGCCATAAAGGCCATCTATGAAAGTCAATTTAAAAATAACGTGCGCTTACATCTTATTGAATCGGACCTATTTGATAATATTCCTTTACAAAAATTTGATTACATTCTCATCAATCCGCCCTATTTCCCAAAAGATCCAAAGGATTCCTGGGATCAGGCATTTTATTGCGGAGACCATTTTGAATATTTTCATAAATTATATAGTCAAATAAAGGCTTTTTTATTTGAAACAACCACCCCGTATATGATATTGAATGAATATTGTAATCTTGCAGCCATAGAATCTATAGCCAGTCATTATGGAATTCAATTAGAATTAACACAGAGTAAGTCCGTCTACGCTGAAAAGCAATATATTTTTAAGTTGGTTAACCTAAAGGAATGAAAGCATTGTGGATTAGCCCCGGGTTTGCTGCAGACGAGAACGACACCACCTGCATTCCTGTACTTCAGACTCTGGCCCTGGCTATGAAGTCCATTGGAATTGAAATATTCATCATGACCATTGATTATCCGCATCATACCGATCGATACCTCTGGGACAATATCCCGGTTAAATCAAATGCATTCTTCAAAATAAAATTATTAAAATGGTATAATTGGTATCGTGCTTACCAATATGGTGTACGATTACAAAAAGAAAAACATTTTGATATGGTGCATAGTTTTTGGTTAGGTCCTGCCTGGTTGATCGGAAAAGCAATAAGCAAAAAACATAAGATCCCTCACCTTACGACGTCCATGGGTCAAGATGTATTGCCTTCCAATCGTTACAGATTTCTTATCCAACCTGAAGATCTTAAAAACATCATCACGGTTTCGGCTTATCAGGCCAAGGTATTCTTTGACACTTTTCATATAAAACCCCTGATGACCATTGAATGGGGGCTAAACGCATCTGAACTGCCTGGCCAAAATAAAGGAATCAGACCCATAGACATCCTCGGCTGCGGATCCTTGATCAAATTAAAAAACTGGAAGATGTGGATTGAAATTGTGTCTGCGTTAATGGATCAGGATCCAAATCTAAATGCGAGTTTGATTGGTGATGGGCCGGACAAAAACAAATTAGAACGACAAATACGAATTCTTCAAAAACAAAATCGTATAAAATTATTAGGGGCTCTATCCCGATCCGAAGTATTTAAGTTAATGGCTGATTCAAAAGTATTACTGCATACATCCTTGTATGAATCCTATGGGCTTGTCATGGCCGAAGCCAGAGCCATGGGCTGCTCAGTGGTAAGCACTCCGGTCGGCATCGCTGTGAAAATTTGCCTGACCAATGCTCACAAAGAAGGCTTAATCCAATTGGTAAAAAAGTGTCTATCGGCTGATGAAATAATTCCAGCGTATGAAATCAACTCAATCCATTTCACTGCCAGCCAATACAAGGAAGTATACAGCACGAAGATAGAATTATTTAAAAAAGAAACTCCTGGATAATCGGTTTTGAATAAATTGAACCTTTACATATTTCAATCCATTATATTGAAGTATAAATCTTATTTTTTTTATTATTGTACTGAATAAATCAATTTTTAGGAAATATTTTATTTTAAACAATACGATATGGGTCTTAATTAAACCGGAAGGAAGATCAGTTACCGGAGCAAATGAATATCCTAAATATTTCATTTCACCTTTAAATACTTCGTTTAAAAAATACAATTCCTTTGAATTCATGAATCCAAACGATCTGTTTACCCGAGATGGATTGATTTCTTCATTCAGAAAATGATGGATTTTCTTCATATTTTCTCCTTTTTCAGAAAAGCCCTTTTTATACCGATAGTCCAATAATGATGTTTCAAAATCAAGCGACAAGAAATTACAGACTCCTTTGAGTACTTGTAAGGGATCCATAATTAAGTCCTCATATTTTAAAAATAAAAAGTTTTCTTCATTCCTGTTTTTATGGAGCATGATCTCATTCAAATACCTTTTTATCATGGGTATAATTTGGCCACACTCGTCTCCTTTGAAATTATTTAATTCAGGTAACAATTTTAAATTTTCTATGATTGAATAAACTACATCGATGGGATGCCGCACCAGGACAATAAATTTACTTCCTGGGAAAGCATTTTTTAATTCATTCAGAAATAAAAGATTTTCAGGAGTTTTCTCCGCGTACATGTCCGCCTGCTTATGTTGTATGAATTCCCGTATCAATTGGTGAAACCATAGATGGGTGGGGATAGGAAAATCAAAGTCTTTCTCAGCCATATGCGAGATGCATTCGGTCATGGGAGTTTTAAAAAAACTGACTCTCTGATATAAATAGTTTAAAATGATCAATTGCTGCCAGCGGTCCGTGATATTCTGTGAAGCATTCAATCTCCACAAAACCTGTCCGGTCGCCATTTCAGGACAAACGGCTATTTTAGAATGTTGATTCAACATTTGTTCCAATAGAGTCGTTCCTGATCTGGGCAATCCAACGATAAAAAAAACTGGTATTGAATCAATTGCCATTTAATCTTATTCTTAAAGACAATAATGATGAAAATTTGGGGAACCGAACAGGAGGTACAGAATACATTTTATGAAAAGATTCAGATTTTAAACGAGCATCTTTAGCCAGGTATACTTTACCCTGATTCCGGATTACGATTTGGTCCAGGCGATCCAACAATTCAAACAGACCATGACTTATTTTAAAGTCTAACGCTAATGTAAAACCGTCTTCAGCAAAAGACAATGGAGAACAATTCTCAATTTTTTTTAATCTTTTCAAACTACACAAAGCCACCCATATTCCGGTTTTTTGAATTTCATGAATTATCTCCTGTATTCCTTTTTCTGCGCCGGCGAGAGGAATTACAAACTGGTATTGAATGAAGCCCGTTTTGCCATACATCCTATTCCAATTTTTTATTTTATCCAGTGGAAATAAAAATGATTCGTAGTAAACCAATTTTTCATTAGATGTATACCTGGATAAAATAAATTTAATGCGGTTGGCAATTTTAATCAACCTCCGGTGCATGATCCAACCGGGGAAATAAAAAGGAATATTATATTGCCTTTTACGATATACCCGATTGAAACTGTTCTCGGGAACATGGTCTCCTGGAATTTTTAAAAACTCACTTTCCAAAAAAATGGCATTGAGTGTATCCTCATTCCAGGAAAATACATCGATCCACGCCACATTGTATTCCATCGAAGATTGCTGGAAGGAGGTTAATAATTTGGCAAAAGAAAAAAAACGAATGGCTTTAGATCTCATTAAATATGAGTCCAGTTTAATTAGTTTGATCTTTGCGGTTAAAATAATTCCCGTCAGTCCCATGCCGCCCAGGGTAGCGTAAAACAAATCCGGATCCTGGCTCCTGGAAACGATCCGGATGGAGCCTAAATGATCAAGAAGGGTCATTTCCACCACACACTCGCTGAACGAGCCTTTGTGGGTATGATTTTTCCCATGCACATTGGCCGCAATCGCGCCTCCGATGGTAATGTACTGGGTGCCGGGTAAGACAGGGGGAAGTAAACTATAAGGCTTCAGGAAATCCAATAACGTAGAAAGCAAAACCCCTGATTCAAGTGTTATCGTCCGATCCTGCTCATCAAGATTCAAAATCCTATCCCATAATACTGTACTGATGACAGCCTCATTCAGTGAAGCATCACCATAGGATTTACCAGCACCGCGGGGGATGATGGGATTGCTTTGGTTAAAGAAAGAAATACATTCTTGCACCGATCTGGGTTCATAGAATTCAGCAGTTATCGATGGGTAATGATTCCAATTTGTGATTTTCTTTTTCACCGGGGTTTCACTTATAAATCAAAAGATACAAACTCACGATCCAGCCAGCGAAAATAATTTGCAACGGTCGATCTTTCACTATGATGTCGGCCGGATACAAGGATATTTTTTTGTAAAAAATAAGGTACAAATATCTTGATAGGCCCATCATGACAAGAAATGAAGTGATGTATATTTTATCACCCATCCTATTTATTACTTCATCTGAAAAACAATAGGCTATATAACAAACCAGGATAATAAAAGCTAAACCATAAAGAATCTGGTTTAGAGGTAACTTACTGTAAAAGTATGTATTACCGCGGGACGGCATATTGCTTTTTTCAAATTCGTACACATCTGTCCTCCGCTTGGCCAAAATCAGAAACAAAGCCAATAAAAACACCATGATCATCAACCACCCGGATAGTTTTACATGGACAGCGATTGCTCCC
>CALMKY010000660.1 GCA_937867195.1 uncultured Saprospiraceae bacterium
GGTCTTTTTCATCAATTTTACCATCTCCATTCAGGTCTGCAAATTTAGGATCTCCTTTCTCATCAGGACCTACATAAACCGGACCAAAGATATTACCAATTTTACCTCCTTCCTGTACACGAATCATCGTATAGTTATTTTGACCAGGCGAACCAACGCCTGCCAAGTCAAGAATACCACCTGAGCCGAATTTCAAATCACCTTTAGACAAACTAACCAGTTTATTATCAAGATAGAACGTTGCATTTAAGCTTGGAGTATAACTAAAGCTTGAAGATTTAACTGCACTCAATGTTAAGATGGCTTCAATACCTTTGCTGGTCAAATTACCAACATTTGCAATGGTCGTACCAAATGCATTGGGTGGTACCGGTACGGGATAAGGATAGATAAGATCCTTAATGTTTCTACTAAAGAAATCCACAGCACCTGTTAATTTACCATTTGCTAAACCGAAATCAACACCTGCATTGAACTCACCTTTAGATTCCCATTTTAAATCTGGATTTGGATTTGATACCGGACCATAAGATGGTACATAAGCACCATTATAATAGAATGTACCCTGAGGACCGAAGCGATATAAGGATTGATAATCACTACCTACGTTGGTACCGGTAACACCATAACCCACTCTGAGTTTAAGATTGTCCAATGAAGGGATGTCTAACACTTTTGATAAGTTGACACCGGCAGATACTGCGGGGAAAAGGCCCCATTTATTATTTGCTCCAAATCTTGATGAACCATCTCTTCTTAATGATGCCGAAGCAAACCAGATATCATTTATATTAGCAGTCAATCTACCAAAGAACGATATGAGTTTATTATCGTTTTTGTAAGAATAAATCGATCCAAGACCTCTTGGGAAATCAAGAGAAGCACCTAAGTTATTGCTTGTAAAGAAATCTGTAAGGAAATTACCACCTGTCGCACCAAAACCTGAATAAGTAAATTTCTGATAATCATAACCCACCAAAGCGGTGAGGTCTGTATTACCGACTTTAAACATATAATTCAATGTAGTAGATAAATATTGATTTTCCCCTGTTGATGTGATTCTGGAAGCGAGACCATTGCGACCAATACCTCCTCCATATTGACTTTGCTTTGAAAAATACGCTTCGGTTTGGTTGTTATTATCACCGTTACCACCATTATCTTTTCCCTGTGTATAGGAGATCGAATACTTCAATCCTTTGAAAAGTTCATATTCACCTTTGATCGTAGCTAAAATATTGGATGTTTTGGCATTGGATTGGTTTTGATTGATAATTGCAAGAGGATTATAATAATCAAATCCACCCGGTTCAAAATATCCACCATTTGTTTTATTGGTAGCATCGTACACCGGAGCAGTAGGATTGAAAATCGTTGCATAACGGAATGCATCCGCAAATCCAAGTTTGGCATCCCGGTTGGTTGCAGAAAGATCTACTGTTACTTTAAGTTTATCGTTCAAAGCTTTTTGTGAAAGATTGATACGTCCATTGATTTGTTGGAATCCCGTACCCAATTGTACACCCTGAACATCTTTCAGGTTAAATGCTACACGATACGCCATGCCCTTAGCACCGCCAGCCAAAGCCAAATTGTGCTGATGTGAAGGGGCCGTACGAGTGATTACTTTAAACCAATCTGTATTAGATCCCTGATCCAGACCACCGGCAGCTTTATAGGTAGCTGCATCCATGATTTTAGGAGTGGTCGCCACGCTTTCCATAGAGGCAATTCCATTATAAGTTACGCTCGTCTTTCCTTCTTTACCTTTTTTAGAAGTGATCAGGATTACACCATTGGAAGCACGTGCACCATAGATGGCTGCAGCTGATCCGTCACGCAAAACATCCATCGATTCGATGTCATTGGGATCGATCGAATTGAGGTTAGCAGCCGGTACTCCGTCGATAATGATCAGCGGCTCCTGGCTTCCTGAGATCGTAGACATACCTCTTAATCTGATATTAAAACCACCATTGGGATCACCATTTGGTTTGGCGATGATCAGACCAGGAAC
>CALMKY010000661.1 GCA_937867195.1 uncultured Saprospiraceae bacterium
GAACTCCACCCGCACCGGCAAGCCCGCAGGCAGTTGCGCGGCATCCTTTCCCAGCAGCTCGTGCCCAAGACGGATGGAAATGGCCGCGCGATGGCGCTCGAAGTGCTCGTGAACACGCCCGCCGTCTCGAACTGCATTCGCGAAGGTAAGACCTTCATGCTTGCCGGTGTCATGCAGACCGGCAAAAACGTCGGCATGGTCACCATGGACGACTCCCTGCGCAATCTTTACTCCCAGGGCCTCATCTCCCGTGAGGAATGCGAGTCCCGCGCCGAGGACAAGATCCTCATGCGGAAGTTCTTTGAGTCCTGAAGCCCACCTGGATCGCCGCACTGACCTCTCCGTTTTTACTTTTCATCTTTTCCGTCCGCCATGCCCATCATTGACAACCACTTCCGCACGCTCATCGAACTCGGCGGATCTGACCTTCACCTCAGCCAGGGGCAGCCGCCCAAGGTTCGCGTCCACGGCAGCATCAAACCCATCTCCGATGAGATCCTCTCCGGCCAGATGATGGAGACGATGATGCGTGAGATCTGCGATCCCAAGGCCTGGCAAAAGTACATCGACAAAGGCGATCTCGACTTCGCCTACGAGATGGACGAGAACAACCGATTCCGCTGCAACTACCTGAAGCAGCAGCACGCGTACGCGCCGATGATCCATCACGCGCGCGAGCACGTGGCGGTGGACTGGGTGCGCCTCTGTTATTGTATCTTACCGCAGCCGGGGTCGGCACTATTGGACTGGTAGACTTTGATGTCGTGGACGATAGCAATCTGCAAAGACAGGTATTGTTCACCAGGGATGATATCGGTGTACCTAAAGTATTAGCCGCTAAAAAAAGATTGGAAGCTCTCAATCCATATGTAAAATTTATACCTTACCAGGTCGGATTGACCAGCGATAATGCGATGGATATTATCAAAGATTATGATGTCGTCGCCGACGGTACGGATAATTTTCCTACAAGGTATTTGGTAAACGATGCATGTGTATTATTGGGTAAAGTAAATGTATATGCTTCGATCTACCGGTTCGAAGGTCAGGCTACTGTATTCAATTATAAAAACAAACAAGGCGAACTGGGACCTAATTATCGCGATTTATTCCCTACACCTCCTCCCCCGGGTTTGGTCCCGAGTTGTTCAGAGGGAGGGGTACTGGGGGTGTTACCCGGCATCATGGGAAGTATCCAAGCCAGTGAGGTGATTAAAGTGATTAGTGGAGTAGGTGAGCCCTTAAGTGGAAGACTGTATCTTTTCGATGCTTCTTCATTCGAAACACGTACTTTAAAAATAAAGCGCAGAAAAGACAATCCCTTGAATGGAGAAAATCCGACGCAGACCGGATTGATCGATTACCAGCAATTTTGCGGAATGGACTTTCATGAGGACAGCAATCACGAAAAAAAGCCCATCAAGTCGATCAATGTTAAAGAACTTAACGACCTGATGCAGCAAAAAGCCAATTTTCAACTCATCGATGTTCGCGAAACCTATGAGTATGATATTGCAAACTTACAAGGTGTTTTGATTCCTAAAGGGGAAGTAGCCCAACACTTATCCAAAATAGCAAAGGACAAGCAAGTCGTAGTTCACTGTAGATCAGGAAAACGAAGTGCAGATGTCATTGAACTGCTACAGGACAAATACGGATTCGAAAACCTGTATAATCTGGAAGGCGGTATACTGGCCTGGGCTAAGCAAATCGATCATTCCATGCCAACGTATTAAATCGTTTTGTCGCAATTCGTAATTTATTTGTATTTAGAAAAATATTATTATTCATAAACTTAAAAAAATTTATATGTCACTCAGATTAGGGGATGTCGTCCCAAACTTTAAAGCACAAACTTCACAAGGGGAAGTTGATTTTTTCGATCAGCTTGGTGCGTCTGATGGTGGCGAATCAGGGATTTGAACCCCGGACC
>CALMKY010000662.1 GCA_937867195.1 uncultured Saprospiraceae bacterium
ATCTCAGTAGTTTCAATTACTTTGTAAACCATTTGGCAATTCCCATGAAATACTCCTGAACTGCGTATTTAACCCTGACAAACAGTGGTTTTTATTATTAAATTTACTCACTAATTCACCAAAATTACCCTCAATCTTCCTTTTACTTATCACTATATTTGCATCCGAAAATTCATTGCATGTTTACATTAGGAATCGTTGCAGGGCAAGAAGATCCCAGGATAGCTATCGTACCCGAGACCATTGACAAATTTTTAAAGCTTACACCTACTATTTTGGTAGAGAAAGGTGCTGGATCCAAGGCTTATTATAGCGATGATGCCATCTCTGCCAAAGCTAAGGTTGTATCCCGAGAAGAAGTGTTGAGTAGCTCGGATTTAATTCTCAGTCCTACTCCACCTTCTGTCAGTGATCTGGATAAAATAAGAAAAGGCAGCTCGGTATTATCGATGTTTGCTCCTTACCAGGATGCATCTGTGATCGAGACATTAAAGTCAAGAGGTATTCATGCTTATTCTTCTGATATGATTCCCCGAAGTACTTTGGCGCAAAGCATGGATGTACTATCCTCCATGGCATCTTTGGCAGGTTATAAAGCAGTCTTACTTGCAGCTCAAAAATTGCCGCGGTATTTTCCAATGCTCATGACTGCCAGCGGCACGATAAAACCTGCCAAGGCATTGATCTTGGGTGCAGGAGTCGCAGGCTTGCAAGCCATTGCCACAGCAAAAAGGCTGGGTGCTGTTGTAGAAGTATTTGATACCCGTAAAGCTGTAAAAGAAGAAGTTCAAAGTCTGGGTGCAAAATTTGTCGAAGTCGAAGGGGCCCGGGACGATAAAGCCGCAGGAGGATATGCCGTGGAACAAACTGAAGAGTTCCTTAACCGACAAAGACAATTGATACAAGATAAAGCAGCTAAATCAGATGTCATCATCTGTACTGCACAAATACGCGGGAAAAAAGCGCCGATCCTGATTAGTGCTGATACGACACAAAGAATGCGGCCAGGTTCGGTAATCATCGATCTGGCATCTTCTACGGGTGGAAATTGCGAAGCCACCAAAGACAAAGAAACGATTCAATTAAATGGCGTTACCATCGTTGGAAATTCCTATCTGGCGAATGATGTTGCTGTAGATGCAAGCTATTTATTGAGTAATAATTATCTCAACCTAATCAAATTATTGGTTAACAAAGAAGGTAACCTTATGCATGATGCCAATAATGAAATTTTACAGTCCGCTTTGATCACGAAATAATTTTAAAAGAGTCAAATTAAAAAATAAAAATCATATGTTAGATTGGATCCAAAGTCATCAGCAAATCATCTACATAGTTTTGTTAATGGTATTTCTCGGAATCGAGGTCATCGGACGGGTACCAAGCGTACTGCACACTCCCTTGATGAGTGGCGCCAATGCCATCCACGGTGTAGTCATCGTCGGCGCCATCATAGTAATGGGTAAAGCAGAATCAGGAAATTATTTAGCCTTGAGCCTTGGATTCCTCGCGGTCATTCTGGGAGCCCTGAATGTAGTCGGTGGATTCGTTGTCACTGACCGAATGTTAGAAATGTTTAAGAAGAAAAAA
>CALMKY010000663.1 GCA_937867195.1 uncultured Saprospiraceae bacterium
CTTATTCTTTCATTTATTAAAACTATTATATCGTGGAGAGATTTTACTATGACAATAAAGTAGTCAAATATTTTGGAGTGGCTACGCTTTTTTGGGGGGTGATCGGAATGTTGGTTGGTGTCCTGATTGCATTTCAACTTGCATATCCCGCACTGAATTTTGGTATTCCTTATACCACTTTTGGAAGGATCAGGCCGATCCATACCAATGCGGTCATTTTTGCATTTGTCGGGAATGCCGTTTTCGCTGGAGTGTATTACATTTTACAACGTATCCTCAAGACGAGGATGTTTAATGACGTCTTATCCTGGATCCATTTTTGGGGCTGGCAGACTATCATTGTCTTTGGAGCATTGACTCTTGTATTGGGTTATACCACGGGCAAAGAGTATGCTGAATTAGAGTGGCCTTTGGACATTATGATTGCTCTCATTTGGGTAGTCTTTGGAATCAATATGATGGGCACGATTATAAAGCGCAGAGAAAGACATCTGTATGTTTCAGCCTGGTTTTTTATAGGCACTTTTGTAACGGTGGCGATGCTCCATATTGTGAATTCGTTTGAATTACCATTTTCTCTGCTTAAAAGTTATAGTTTATATGCCGGTACGCAGGATGCGTTAGTGCAGTGGTGGTACGGCCACAATGCGGTTGCGTTCTTTCTGACGACACCTTTCCTTGGATTGATGTATTATGTCGTACCAAAAGCCGCCGACCGACCAATTTATTCCTATCGATGGAGTATCATTCATTTTTGGGCATTGATCTTTATCTATATTTGGGCAGGCCCTCACCATCTTTTATATACTGCTTTACCTGAATGGGCCCAGGCATTGGGAACCATCTTTAGCATTATGCTGATTCTGCCCAGCTGGGGCGGTATGCTCAATGGACTATTTACGTTGAGAGGCGCATGGGATCGAGTACGAGAGGATCCTATTTTGAAAATGCTTGTCGTCTCGTTGACTTGTTACGGAATGGCCACCATCGAAGGTCCTATGCTGTCCACTAAAAACATCAATGCGTACAGCCACTATACAGATTGGACAGTGGCGCATGTACATGTCGGCGCATTAGGATTTAATGGTTTTATGGTCTTTGCCATGTTATACTTATTAATTCCCAAGATGTGGGGAACCACACTATATTCCCGAAAATTGGCCAATATCCATTTTTTACTGGGTACCATTGGTATTTTATTATATGCAATTCCCATGTATTGGGCAGGCTTTGCTCAGACCTTAATGTGGAAAAGATTTACAGACAGCGGACAGTTGCAATATCAATTTATCGAAACAGTAACGCATATAATTCCGATGTATGTTGTAAGAGCCATCGGTGGTACTCTGTATTGGTCAGGTATCTTCATAGCCATCTATAATCTAAATAAAACCATGAAGCAAGGATCGTTTATTCCCAATGAAGCGGCCGAGGCTCTTCCATTGTCTCAGCAAGCATGGCCTCAAGGTAAAATGCATTGGCATACTGCTATTGAACGTAAACCAGTGCAATTATTGATATTGGCTTTGGTGGTGGTATTGATCGGCGGCATCGTGGAATTAATTCCTACGTTTCTCATTGATAGCAACATTCCCATCATAGCTTCCGTAAAACCTTACACCCCACTCGAATTACAAGGTCGTGATATTTACATCCGGGAAGGCTGTTATACCTGTCACTCTCAGATGGTAAGACCATTCAGAGATGAAGTCGCGCGATATGGTGATTATAGTAAATCCGGAGAGTTTGTATACGACCATCCTTTCCAATGGGGTAGTAAGCGAACCGGACCCGATCTGCACCGGATCGGAGGTAAATATCCGGATGCATGGCATTACAATCATATGCGCAATCCACAGGAGATTTCCCCGGGCAGTATCATGCCCCAATATCCCTGGTTGATCAAAGACGATCTCAATACAAGCAATACGGCTGCTAAAATCAGAGCTATGAAAACGCTTGGTGTACCTTATCAGGATGGTTATGATAGGATTGCGAATGATGATTTAAAGAAACAGGCTACCATAATTGCAGAGGGACTCAAAAGCAATGGAATCAAATCAGCAGATGCTAATAAAGAAATCATTGCCGTCATCGCGTATTTACAACGTCTGGGAACTGATATTAAAAAATAAAACTTAAAACTATTGCTTATCATGAAATTCGTTAATTATTTAAAGAATGTCCAATCGGTCGAAATCTATCCTGCGATCGGATTGATCTTATTCATGTCTGTATTTGTAGTCGTATTACTTTATGTCAGCAAGAAGAAAAGATCTGAATTACAGCAATATGCAGATATTCCATTGAACTAATTTTTTTAACTGATTGATTTAATCATATTATAAATTAATTAAAATAGCCTAATATTGTTTAAGAAGCGAATTAAATACAAAATTATAGCCCATTATGCAGTCTAAGTACATTACGCCGATGAAACAGTCGATGTTTGTGGCCGGCGAACCGTCGGACCAGTCGCCAATCGAAACTGAAGGAGCGAACCTGCTCTTCCAGGACACCCTCGATCAGACGCTTCCCACCAAGGGAATGACGATTGAATCCGCGGACCAGGTGCTGGCTGGCGACTTCGACGGCGACGGCGTCGATACGGTTGTGGTTCGCAACGGACGGGACTACACATTCTACGCAGCCAACAGGGATGGTGCAGATACTTACACCGTTACCTACGGTAAGTTGGGATCGCTGCCCGTTATTGGGGACTTCAATGGCGATGGCAAGGATGATCTGGCCGTACGTAATCCAGGATCGAACGTCTTTGCCATCAAGTACAACGTTGAGGGAGCACTCTCCGGTGGAGACGCCGACCTCAATGTGGCATACGGACGCGCAGATGATGTGCCACTGGCG
>CALMKY010000664.1 GCA_937867195.1 uncultured Saprospiraceae bacterium
CAGAGCGCCCTTATAGAGCAGGTCGCTCGTGCCGTGCGGTTGTTCGTGGTGCTGCAGTGTGTGATACGAAAGATGCTGCCGACCTTCGGTGAACATGACGCCGTTGACCTGGGCGGCGGCGTATTCGCCGCGGAGGGCCACGTGTTGATTGACTTTCGCCAGCCGGAAGATTGCCGTAATCAGAATTCGTCTTATTCTTTTACTTTGCAACAAGGAAATCTTGAGTTCAATGCGCCGCCTCCCGATGGCTGTGGATCTATCTGATTTTCATTCTTTTTAGTTATGAAGTGACCTCTTCAGGGATTGCTTCATTTATTATTTCAATTCATTTTATAAAAATTTTTATGAAATCAACATTCATTATAATTAGTTTTTTATCTGCTTGCTTCATATTGGGCTCCTGTGACAAAGATGCCGGATTACTGCCTAAAATTGCTTTTAAAACGGCGAGCGGATATGTATCTTCGGATATTACGTTGGCGAAAGGTGCTGCTCTTAAAATCGGCATCGATGCGAGTAAATCGGAAGATAAAGATGTTTTAAAAAAATTCAATATTTCTAAATCGGTCAATGGTGCGGCTGCAACCACCGTATTTACGAAAGACCTTTCAAGGACAGAAGGGGATAATTATACCTATGATTATTCTGAGATACTTGAAAATGCCGCTCAAACCAATAAATACACTTTTACCGTTACCAATCGCGATGGATTGGTGGGTCAGGTCACTTTGACTGTTACCATTCAGTAATCTTCAGATAATTATGTAGGATTCATAGCCCGCTTTGCATACAGGCGGGCTTTTTTATGGATCTTTGTCAATCAATGGAAGTATCATCACAGGTCGATCCTTTTGCTCCAATACAAAATCTGTTTGCACGAGTGATCCTTCCTTTAAACCTTGACAGGCCCTATTCCTATTTTATTCCGGATGAATATGTCGATAAAATAAGACCGGGTATCCGCGTCGAAGTCCAGTTTGGCAGAAGCAAACTGTATGCTGGTATGGTGGCTGAAGTGTACGAAGAATTTGAAATGCCGGCCAATTACAAATCGATCGTCTCTGTTTTGGACGAATCTCCCATCCTGCAGGACCTTCAACTAAAGCTATGGTCCTGGATTGCAAATTATTACTGTTGCAATATCGGGGAGGTCATGAATGCCGCATTGCCATCCGCATTTAAGCTCGACAGTGAATCGAAAATTACCATTCATCCTGACTTTGAACAAGATTTTATTGAGCTCAATGATGATGAATTTTTAATTGCGGAAGCATTGGCCATTAAGAAAGAAGCAACCATCGGTGATATTCAAAAAATACTAAATAAAAAAACGGTAAAGAAAATCATCGATCAACTCGTTGCTAAAGGTGTCCTGCTCGTCGAGGAAGAACTGAAAGAAGGCATTCGGGATAAGAAAGAAGATTATATCATCCTGGATATGTCGTATCGGACCAATCCGGATTTATTGGTGCAAGCTCTGGACCTGGTGCAACGATCCGACTTACAGACCAAGCTCTTGCTGGCCTTGATCCAATATGGCAAACCGGATTATATCATTTCCAAAAAGGAATTAAGCAAACATGTGGAAATTAACCTGCCGGTACTGAAAGCACTGGAAAAGAAGGGCATTCTCAAATTAGAAAAAAGAAAGCAACACGAAGAAGTAAACAAAGAATTATTAATTAACCTTCCACCCCTGTCTTATGAACAAATAGAAGCCATTGCATCCATTCATAAATGCTTTGATGATGGTAAGCAAGTTGCCTTACTTCATGGAGTGACCGGCAGCGGAAAGACACGGGTATACAATGAATTCATTAAAGAGACGGTAGAGGCAGGCGGCCAGGTATTGTATCTTTTACCGGAGATAGCTTTGACATCACATTTGATCCATCGCCTCAAAAAAGTATTGGGTAATAATCTGGTGACGTATCATTCTAAATTAAGCCAACGAATGAGGGTCGAAACCTGGAAATCAATCATGGCCGGCGCGCCGATCGTATTGGCCGCACGATCCGGTATATTTCTTCCGTTTAGTCATCTCAAATTAATCATTGTGGACGAAGAACACGATCCATCGTATAAACAGCACGATCCGGATCCCAGATATCAGGCCCGTGATACTGCGATCTGGCTCGGTTCATCGTGTAATGCAAAAGTAATCCTGGGAAGCGCCACACCTTCGATCGATAGTTATTTCAATATAAAGCAAAACAAATATGGCCTCGCTACCTTACAGAATCGATTCAGCGAAACACCCATGCCGGATGTTGAATTAGTGGATTTAGCTGCCGAGCACAGGGCCAGGACTGAGCCTTTCATCATCAGCACGGCTCTCGACCAGGCAATTAAAAGAGTATTGAGACAAAAAGACCAAATCATACTTTTTCAGAATCGGAGAGGGTATGCACCTCAACAATATTGCTCTATTTGTCATTGGCATTCGATGTGTCCAAATTGTGATGTCAGCCTTACTTTCCATAAATATTTTAATAAACTGATCTGCCACTATTGTGGTTATTCACGACCATTGTATACTGAATGTCCTGATTGCGGTAAGACAACGGTAAACTTGAAAGGATTTGGTACTGAAAAAATTGAAGACGAACTCATTAGGCTGTACCCGGAGGCAAGGATTAAAAGATTAGATCTCGATACAGCCCGCACCGTAACAGCTTACCAGGACGTACTCGAACAGTTTGAAGAAAAGAAAATAGATATACTCGTAGGAACGCAGATGATAAGTAAAGGACTGGACTTTGATCACGTGGCGTTGGTAGGAATATTACATGCAGACAGCATATTTTATTTTCCTCAGTTCAGAGCCAATGAACGAGCCTACCAACTCATTACCCAGGTAGCGGGTCGGGCAGGTCGTAAAGATGTACCGGGAAAAGTCATATTACAGGCATTTAATCTGAATCATCCTGTGATCCGTTACATCATGAGTTATGATTATATCGGCCTCGCAGAATCGGAATTAAATGATCGCGAAGCTACCTTTTATCCGCCATTTTCCCGTTTGATCGAGATCGTCGTCAAACATAAAAAGGCTGAACTCGCAGATCGGGCATGTCTTGAATTATCTACTATGCTGCAATCGCTTTATGCAGATCGAGTCATGGGACCATTGACTCCCGGTATTCCCCGAATCAGAAACTATTTTTTGAAAAATATACTGATCAAGATAGAAAAGAATGCAAGACTGATCACTGAAATAAAGTACAATATCAAAATATGCATTGAGCGAATGCAAAAAATAGAAGGATTTTCAACCGTGAGGGTAAACGTAGATGTAGATCCTGACTAACGATGCAATTTGACGTCATGTCCATATGTGAAAAGTAGTCTTCATGAGTGCTCTATTCTACTATTAGTTTTTTAACTCCCATGTCGGTTTTACCTATGATCTTGACTGTATAGATTCCCCTGGACAAAATGGGCAATGTATAGTTGCGTTCCTCGGCACTTAATTTTGTTTCAAAGATCCTGACTCCTTTTATATCATAAATCTGCAGATAATGTAATTCAAGCACTTTATTCGGCAGTTTGATATTTACTTCCTGATGGAAAGATGCTGGATTGGGATAAATGGTAAAATCTATATTTTGAATGCTTACGTTGGTTACCGGTGTGGTTAAATTATAATTCAAATAAAATGCCCTGCCGGTTAACCCTCGTGTGCCCACTCCTCCAATGGAAGTACCGGTACTATTTAAACTGATCGCGTGCGCAATTGTCATGTTAACAGAATCACCCGGATTCGGTATAGTAATGGATCCAGCCAGTGTGGACGGAGAGGTATTTGGATTTATGATCAGTATTTGTGAAGAAATGAGGTAACCGGTAAAAGTATACGTGACTCTTATATATCCCACGATAAGATTTCCGTTAGGAGCAACTTCGAGACTGGAAATATACCGATCACTAAACGGATCGTTGATATTCGTAATGGCCAGTACACTTCCCGTACTCTCAGATAGCGTCTGGATGATGGCAGTGTAAAATGAATAGTCATAAGGGGTACCATTGACACCGATGCCTATATAAATCTTGCCATTAGAATAAGCCAATGCTCCACCGAAAATGCCATTGAACGTAAAGGACCTAACCTTCCAACGTACGTTGCCCAGCGTATCAATATGGTATATGGTGGCTGTATCGGTAAAGGCATGACCTAAAGCCATCACAAATCCTGATGAGGTCGCAGTAATATCGATGGAAATTTCACTAAAACACTCAACGCAACTGTTCATCGACTTGGTCCAGATCGTATCCAGTTGTTTGTTGATAGAAAGCAATTGCATATCCTGGTAGCTGGTAGTTGCCAATACCGCTAGGATCATCAAAGTATTGTTCTTTCTTTCTATGAAAGGACTGGTCAGGTAAGCTCCGGACGTTGCGGTCGCATAAATTTTATAATTGATGATGGATGATAAAGTGCTGTCCACCCGTACAGCCAGGATTCTGCGTATAGAATCATTCTTAAAGCAGTTTCTGCATTCCCCGACAGCTACAATAGTACCATCGACATCCCTGACCATGTCTTTGATTCTTACCTGAGAACTGGTATCCAGATTGACATAGAGCCTTTTGATTTCATCTCCGGTAGATTTTACTTTCATGAAGACACCTTTATTATTCCATTCACCGGCCCAGATTTGACTGCCGTCAGTAAAAGAAATCATTTTATTCGCTTTGGTAATATCATTTCCTGACATACCATATACCGTTGGGCTCGCCTGCGAGTACATTACAGGTACATTGAGGTGGACCAGGACCAGGACTAAAATGAATCTGAACATAAAATTTGTTATATGGATCGTATGAATATATGCAGATTAAATTATTATATCAAAAATATCGTCTTCAACAGTTTATTTGCAGCTGAAGACAAAGTATCACAATTGATTTAGGTTCATGTACTTGAATAAAAAGGCGTTAACTTTAGAATAGAAAGTTAAAAAGGAGTCTTCAATAAAATCTTACATTCTAAAGACAACGGTTGTTCAGCAACACCCAGGCTTCCCTGAACAAATTCCTTGATGCCTAAGGGGATATCCACAGTTTAATTCGTCGGGTCTTGCATCCCTGATATCCTTTATCGTAACTTCATAACACAGCGTTCTGCCGGCCAATGGATGATTAGCATCTGCCATTAAATATTTAGGTTCCTTCGAAATTATGATGGCTTCTTGCCCTTCAGGCAGTTGAACAATATCACCTATATCGGTAAATCCTGAACTGGCATAATCTGCTATAGGTAATCTATGAATCAATCTGGGATCATGTACACCAAATCCCAGTTCAGGAGGGATGGTTACCGCTATATTTTCATTTACAGCCAATCCAATTAATGCTGCTTCCAAACCTATCACGATGTTGCAGGCACCATGAAGGTATTCCAATGGTGCAAACCCTTTGTTGCTGTCCAATACCATTCCCTGTTCATTCTTCAAATCATATTCTATGGCCACCACTTTATTTTTTGTAACGTTCATATCAATTTATAGTTTAAAAGTCTATGAGTATAAGTTTTCAGGTTTTACTGAAACTAGTGTGGGGCTGATTTCTTCAAGAGTCAAATTCGCAATCTCATTCAAAATACAATACGGAAATAATAACTTCATTTCATACGATTTTTATAGTCAACGATTGCTGCTTATGCACGACTGTTTTCGCAGGTAATAAAATTATAAGTTGCTCATTCTTTTGTTCAAAATGACATCCTATTGATTTACCATGTAGCAGTACCGTCACTTGAGAGGCTTTTACCATTGGTTCGAGAGCTATCGATTGCAAAGCAATTTCACCATATTTTACATGAAGCCTGGCTTCCAACTCATGGGCCGATTGTTTTTGTTCATAGCTGCCCCATCCTTTGGATGCAGTAAAGGGTGCCTTAAAATTCTCCGGTGTTATTTTGGGTGCAAATTTAATATACCCTTTTGGACCATGATATTCAAAACCACAAGCCGCAATGAAAGTTCCATAGCTCGCCATAGCCCGTGCGTAATGATCGCTGCATTCGATTTCATTAAAAGGATTACGCTTTGCTGCATGATAGCGGTCATGAATCGTTCTCGTGATGACCAATGCTTCATCAATCATTCCTTCTGCCATCATGTGAGAGGCCACCTGATGTTCGAATCCGGTCATACATTCATGGAAATACCCTATCTGCCAGGTTACATTCTCACCATAAGCATTGGCTTCCCGCTTTGGATTGGTATTCATGATTAAACCTCCTTCTCCGGGCAATGCATAAGGTCTCCATTTTATTTTATCTTGTAGATATGGCCCTACATCAGGTGTGTAATTATATTTCCATAGGCTTCTCAGTGCACTCCTGGTTTTTTCTTTATCCAGTATGCGACCGAGGCCGACTTGGTAAGCCCAGCTTTGCCCAAATACCTGGTCTATATGACATGTATTATAAGAACCCAGATTCTTTTTTCCTTTTTCGGCATCGGGTCGATGTATAAAATATT
>CALMKY010000665.1 GCA_937867195.1 uncultured Saprospiraceae bacterium
TTGAATTAAGACATGTTCTTTCATCCACCATGCCATTTTTCGGAACCCGTACTTTTAATCTGAATACAAAGCGTACATTTTATTACCCTCAATCCAATCACAGGGGAAGCAATGAAGAATACATAACCGGCGAAATGGGTCAGGTCGGTACCCAGTTTGACGGCTTTGCTCATCAGATGATAGGTAATTCATTCTATAATTGTTTCAAAATTGACTCAATCGCTACCCGAAACGGATTTGATAAATTAGGTATTGAAAATGTAGGCACGCTCATTACCCGGGCTGTATTGATTGATATTGCTGGACTAAAAAATGTGGAGATGCTGCCCGACCATTATGAGATTACATCCAATGATCTTCAACAAGCATTGATCAGGCAAAGACTGGAGATTTTACCCGGAGACGCCGTGATCATTCATACAGGTTTTGGTAAGCTGTGGAATAAAGATAATCTGAGATTTACCAGGTCTCAACCCGGTTTAGGTGTAGAGGCAGCTTTGTGGATTGCCAAGAAGGATCCTATGCTGGTAGGTTCTGATAATTCAGTCATTGAAGTCAATCCAAATCCGGATCCAAAGCTATCGTTGCCCGTGCATCAAATCATGCTTGTTGTCAACGGCATTCATCTGCTGGAGAATATGAAACTTGATGAACTCATGCAAGCAGGGGTTCAGGAGTTTGAAATCATTGTACAACCATTAAAAATGCAAGGCGCCACAGGATCTACCGTGGCACCGGTAGCATTATTTTAGCCAGTATTGGTCTGAATGGATACTATTTTAAAGTGTATTCATAGAATGTAGTATTCCCTTCTTATCTTGATCTCTTCAATCATGATAGATCCGATCTATATCCTGGTCATTGGAATGGTCATCGTAGTGGGTGGTATTATCGTATTCAAATTGCATCCTTTTATTGCCTTGATTGCCGCAGCCATTGTGGTCGCTATCCTGACCCCTGCCAATGAACTGCAAGCGTATTATATCGCAAAAGGTTTATCTGCTTCAGAGGCACTCAAACAAGTGAATAAAAGTATTGGAGAAAGAATAGCGACTGAATTTGGGAATACATGTATGCGCATCGGTTTGCTGATCGCATCGGCCTCTATCATCGGTAAAGCCATGTTTGAAAGCGGTGCAGCTGAAAAAGTAGTCCGATCGATGATAAAAGTTACCGGCATCCGGAATGCGCCTGTTGGATTTATTTTAAGCGGTTTTTTTATGACCATTCCGGTATTCATTGATACCGTTTTATTTCTTATGATGCCGTTGGCTAAAGCTATGAGTTTGCGATCCAGTAAGAATTATTTATTACTGGTTTTGACTGTGATAGCAGGTGCCACTATGGCCAATTCTTATGTACCACCTTCCCCGGGCCCTTTGTATTTGGTAAGCGCATTGAATGTGCCTATCGGATTGGCTATCCTCTGCGGTATTCTATTGGGTTTGTGTACGATCTCGGTTGGTTATTTAATCGCAAACTACTTGAATAAAAAATACCACATCCCGTTGAGAGACTCCCCAGACATCCGGTTGGATGAAATAAAAGCAATAGCAGGAAAAGCAGATACTGATCTGCCAGCTTTGGGTTGGGCAGTCTTGCCTGCATTATTTCCTATGATCATGATTTGTATTCGATCTTTTACAGAAGCATTTTATAAAACCAATTCATACAGTCCACTGCCCTGGATACATAAAACAATTGAAGGAATATTATTTTTTGGAGATAAAAACATAGCCATTCTGACAGGAGCAGCATTTGCATTGATGGTATTGGTTAAAGAGAAAAATACGGACCAGGATAAACTGAAGGCTTTTTTACAATCAGCCTTGATGAATGGTGGGGCTATTATATTGATTACGGCAGCCGGTGGTGCATTTGGTGGAATGTTGCAGCAATCCGGCATCAGTACCCGGATTGCGGATATGACCAAAGGTTATCAGATTGCTTTGATACCATTGGCCTTTTTAATTACAATGGTTGTTCGTACAGCGCAAGGGTCCGCAACGGTAGCATTGATTACGGCATCCGGCATCTTGGCAGGGATGGCACAAAACGCAGATCTGGGATTTAATACTGTCTATCTATACCTTGCCATTGGAAGTGGAGCTAAGCTCATACCCTGGATGAATGATGCAGGATTCTGGATTATGTGTAAAACCAGTAATCTGACCGAAAAGGAGGCGCTGAAAACGATTGCTCCCATGCAAAGCTTGATGGGCATCACCGGATTAATTCTCACGATGATCGCGGCAAAGATTTTCCCGATGGTATAATTTCAATCCATGAATTAATGAATAAAATGAAAGTAAAATCAAAAATCAAGGAATTTCATGTTACACCCATTGCAGTGGCTGATCCTCCATTATTAAATGCAGCAGGTATTCACGCACCGTACGCATTGCGTACCATCGTAGAGCTGGTAACCGATGATGGCATCAGTGGTATCAGTGAAATCCCTGGCAATCTTGATGTCGACAAAGCATTGGAAAAAAGCAGGGAATACATCATTGGCCTCGACCCATTTCAAATCAATACGATCAAGGATATTCTCACCATGCATTTTGGTCACGACCATCTCCGTGGTGATGCACCCTGGGATCAGCGTAAACTCACTCATATATTCAGTTCGATTGAGGTAGCATGCTTGGATATCGTGGGAAAAATCATACAAAGACCTGTTGTTGATATATTAGGAGGCAAACGAAGAGATCGGGTACCATTCGCTGCTTACTTGTTCTATAAAGAGAAAGGGGCAGGAGGTGAATTAGGATATTCCACTGATCCCAATGCGAAAGGCTGGGCAGCGGCCCGACAAGAGAGGGCATTGAATCCCACTGAAATTGTAACGCAGGCAAAAGCTATGTGCAAAGAGTTTGGCTTTAAATCCATCAAACTCAAAGGGGGTGTTTTTGACCCACGACAGGAGACGAATGCGATAATGGCATTACGAAACGAATTTGGTCAGGATGTACCACTGCGCATTGATCCGAATGCGCTTTGGAAAGTAGAGACTGCCATACAGTATGGAAAAGAAATGGAATCTACATTGGAATACCTTGAAGACCCGGTGAGAGGGCAGGAAAATATGGCTGCCGTTCGCAAAATATTGAAAACACCCTTAGCGACCAATATGTGTACCACCTCTTTTGATGAATTGCCGGAAGCCATTCGATTAGGATCTGAAGATATTATTTTGAGTGATCATCATTTTTGGGGAGGTCTGCAGTCGTCGATGTTATTGGCTGGAATTTGTCAGACTTTCGGAAGGGGACTTTCAATGCATTCTAACTCACATTTGGGCATTTCTTTAGCCGCCATGGTTCACCTGGGAGCTGCTATCCCTCATCTGAAATATGCATTGGATACCCATTATCCTTGGCAATCGGATGAAATCATTAAAGGAGGTAAAATAAAATTTGAAGATGGAAGTGTCGAAGTACCTTCCGGGCCAGGGCTTGGCGTTGAATTAGACAGAGCGGAATTATTGAGACTGCATAAAAATTATTTAAAATGTGGATTGACAAAAAGAAATGATGAGATTGAGATGCAAAAACTGCATCCGGGTTGGAAGTTTATGACCACCAGATGGTAATCGCAAACGTATTGACCAATAAACCTGAAGAGGGATCATCTATTGTAAAAGATCTTATAAACAGATTGGATATTCATAGAATGAAATTATGGAATTAAAAACAATAAAAGCTGCTTTAGAAAATGGATTGTTATCTTTTCCTGTCACTGACTTTGATGAAAAAGGTGCATTCAATCCCGATCCGTATGCTGCCCGATTAGATTGGTTTGTAAGCCACGACGTTTCGTCTGTATTTGTAGCTGGTGGTACCGGAGAATTCTTTTCTCTTTCTTTCAATGAATATAAAGATATAGTGAACCTTGCATGCAATACGGTCAATCAGCGTGTTCCGGTGATTGCCAGCATTGGAAGAAGCATAGTGGAAGCAATAGATTTTGCTAAAACCGCTGAAAAAGCAGGGGTCGATGCATTATTATTATTCCCACCATATTTGACGGAATGTCCACAGGAAGGCATCTTTGAGTATGCTAAGACCATCCTCAATAATATTTCCTTACCGGTCATATACTACAATCGAGGCAATGGAATACTTTCAGCTCAATACATAAGGAAGTTGACAGATCATTGTCCTAATTTGGTCGGACTGAAAGATGGTACGGGTAATATGCAGGAGCTCAACGATACGATTAAGAGTGTGGGTGATCGATTATCTTACATTGGTGGAGTGCCGACTGCTGAGATTATAGCTGAAGCGTATGTATCTGTCGGGGTCAATACATATTCATCTGCAGTCTTCAATTTTGTACCCGAGCTGGCAAATCGTTTTTATAAAAATCTAAGATCCGGTAATAAAGATATCATAAGAGAACTCCTGCTCGCATTCTATATTCCTTTTGTAAGATTGAGAAATAAAAATCAAGGGTATGCAGTCAGCCTCATTAAAGCCGGAGCAAAAATAATAGGAAAGAGTGCCGGCAATGTTAGACCGCCACTAACAATGCCCGGTGCCCAGGATGAAGAAACCCTTAGACAACTTATCGAAGCGGTAAAGAGAATATAAAATTATTTTTTCTGAATACTTTCCAGGAATTCCTGATCTGTCTTTCCAAGATTGGTCAATAATACTTTCGCATCATCTGCAAAATCATGTGTAGGGTACCTTTTTATAAATTCTTCATAATAGAATTTTGCTTTGTCTACATCATGCAAATCATTGTCAAAAGTAAAGGCCTTGAGGAATAAGGCCTGGGGCGCGAATTTACTGGTTGGGTATTTTTCGATGATCCAATCATATAAACTGACAGCTTTGCTATAGGTTTTGAGTTGGCGCGCGGTTTCAGCTGCTTTATTTAGTAAATCGGCGCTATTGCTATCATTTGGATTGATCAATACATAGGCTTCAGTGGCATCCACATATTGGGTTGCAGATCCTTCATTAAACTGATGAAGGCTGTCGTCATACATATTATTTGCCAGTCCTTGAATGACACTTTTTAAGGACCCGGAGCTTGGATACATTTTTCTGATGTCACCTGCTTTGGCGTGATTAGGATATTTTTCCAAAAATCCAGCGTACAAAGTATTCGCGGCATTTTCGTTCCGGATCACATTTTTCATAAGGTTGGCCAACTCGAGAATGCGGTCCGGAGCTTGCTCCGAGCTTGGGTCTTCTTTAATTAATGTATTGAGAAAAATGACAGATTCCTGAAATCGGTTATTGTTTTTACTCAGTTTTTCCGCTTTTTCTAAGACCTCAATTTTTTGATTCTTATCCCCGGTATCTCCGGTAACAAAAGTGACATAAGCGTTGAGCAAATTTTGAAGGGCATTCGGATCTTTTGTTTTTTCATATGCCTTCTCCAGGTTGTCAATCCCTTGGAGAGATTGAGGTACTGGTTTCTTACAAGCAAAAAGAGCAATCACAAAAAGGCTACAGACAGAAATCTTATTCATTTGATATTTTCACTTTTAAGAACAGTAAAATTAACGAGATTACGACACCCTGTATGGGATTTAGAATTTATTAATATTCAGATCAATTTAAGTGATCCGGAAAGGATTCGAACCTTTGACCTACTGCTTAGAAGGCAGTTGCTCTATCCAGCTGAGCTACCGGACCATTTTAATAAAAAGCGGCGCAAAGATAAAGTTTTTACTGTGATTCTGAAATCTCAATTTTAAAGACATCGTTGCCTAATTTTTGCTATTTTTATCGTTCGTTTATAATTTATGTGATTATGGTAAAATACACAGTTCTCATATTGACCATTCTTCTTTTTCAGGCATGCAGTCCCAAGACCGCTTCCAAAGCATCCCAGGCTACAACCAAAGCAAGCGAAACCAGTATGGACCCCTCTTTATCTACCCCGACCGTAAAGCAGGTCCAATCCAATCATGATAATACTGACAGCGAATGGTCTTTTCTTGTTTCGGAGACACCTATGGGAGATGTAAAAGGGAAAATATTGGTTAAAAACGAAAACAACGCCCTCAAAGGTATTTTAGAAAGTGAATCCGGCGATTCAGCTCCTATAGAAAACTTTAAAATTGAAAATAATAAAATGACAGGTTCGTTTTATTACGATGGCAACCAGATTAAAATAGATGCAAGCATAGAAGGAGATCAAATGAAAGGTAGCCTGAATGCATCGGGCATGGCCAATTATAAGCTTACCGGAAAAAAGATTAAATAAATCACCTGCCGATTTTTATTAAATCCATCAATTTTGCACTTCGAATCTGCTATCATAAAAAAAGATGATGAGATTCGATTAATATTAAAGCATCCAGGAATAAATGAAAAAACAAATAGCTTATCTGACCGGTGGATTCTCCGGGGAAGCCGTCATTTCTTACGAAACTGCAAAAACCATTGAAGCCAACGTAGATCGCACCCGATATGATTTGTACCGAATCGATATACGTAAAGACGGTTGGTATTACGTAGACCAAAACCATCAAGAACATGCAATCAATAAAAATGATTTCAGTGTGCAACTTCATGGGAATAAATTGACTTTCGATGCGGTATTATGTGGTATTCACGGTACGCCGGGAGAAGATGGCAAATTACAAGGCTATTTTGATTTGATCGGTATTCCCTATACAGCCTGTGGAGTGGCAAGTTCTGCCATTACCTTCAATAAAAGATATACAGTAGCGGTAGCCTCTATGTCGGGGATACCGGTTGCCAAGTCACTACATTTTTTTATGCATGAAAAAATAGACTCAAAAGATATATTAGCTCAACTTCAATTACCTCTATTTGTAAAACCCAATAATGGAGGTTCCAGTATTGGTATGAGTAAAGTGACAAATGCTGGTCAACTAGACCAGGCGATCGCGAAAGCATTTAAAGAGGATGATCAGATATTGATAGAGGAATTTATTTCCGGAAGAGAATTCACAATCGGAGTTTATAAAAACGGAAATGACATCATACCACTCCCCATCACTGAAATTGTGAGTAAAAAAGATTTTTTTGATTACGAAGCAAAGTATACCACGGGCATGGCAGATGAAATCACGCCCGCACCGGTGGAAGAAACAGTCGCCGAGCGGGTGAGATCCCAGGCCAAAAGACTTTATCGTTTATTTGATTGCAAAGGAGTCGTGCGGATTGACTTTATTTATAACAAAGAATCCAATCAAATCTTTATGCTCGAAATCAATACCGTTCCCGGTCAATCTGCCAATAGCTTGGTGCCTCAGCAAATACGGGCGTCGGGAAGCAATATGAAAGCATTTTATTCTGCACTAATTGAAAGTTGTTTTCATTAAACCTACACAAATAAGGTATTAAGGATTCAGTATTTTGTTTTCACTATTAATGATAATTGTTGAATAACCATATACCATTATCTCTTGAAAATTTAACATAGTCAATTACATGATCGTAGCTAGCCATACCACCCTTTACTCCTTGTAAAGAAAGAAACCGATCATAAATTGCATCTCGTAACCTCGGGAAAACATCAGGATACTTTAGCATTTGTTGAGTAACCTCATTTAGATCATTGGCTATATTTTTTGGAATTTGTTTTTTAAATTTATCATATTCATTTGGAAAATAA
>CALMKY010000666.1 GCA_937867195.1 uncultured Saprospiraceae bacterium
GAAAATCAAGCTGACCAGTTTACTTATAGTCAATACTATCTTATTTATCATTGTCTTATCCTTTTGGAATAGCAAGGGAGCAATTATCTCTCAGATTTTTACGATAGCGGGATATACGTATGGGCCATTATTGGGATTGTTTTCATTGGGTTTTTTGAGCAAAGTCAAATTAAAGGAATCCTGGGTACCCTGGATTTGCATCGTAGCGCCTTTAATTACATTTTGGTTATGCGAATTTCTATTGCCCAAAATCGGATTCGATGCCGGATTTATCAATATTATGATCAATGCATTGATAACCATCGTATTTTTACTCTTCATAAAAAAATAGCATTGGACACTAAAGAATTGACTTATCGGTTGACTCAGGATGAATCTGACTTTAAACTTTTTGCTCAATGGATGTCTGCCACCGATCCGTGGAAAGAATATGGTTTGGATCAAACCAAATGTCTGAAAGCGTTCTACGGAGAAGGAAAAGAAGTATACAAAGTCATCATGAATCAAACGCCGGTAGCCTTTGTGATCTTACAGGTCGTCAGCTCATTTAAAGGATATATTCAGACGCTTTGTGTGGAAACTGAATTCCGTAGCTTCGGAATTGGGCGAGCGATACTATTGTTTTGTGAAAACCGAATTCGACAAATTTCTCCCAATATCTTTATTTGTGTTTCTGCAATCAATCCAAGAGCAAAAAAATTATATGAATCTGTTGGATTTGAAGTGATTGGAACGATTAAGGATTTTGTGGTGAAAGGATATGATGAGATTTTGATGAGAAAGAGTTTTGGTAGTTTATATTGAAATTTGGTAGTTTAAATTGAAAATGTTAACTTGATCAAAGGTTGAATTGGACAAGCCATTAGACCAATTAGAAATTCTTCTGCTATTCGAAACTTCAATGATTGCACTACAACAACTATCCGTTAACCAGCTTCCACAATTTATCTTTCAATTCTTCCAATCCTTCATTCATCGCAGCAGAGATTAGACAATAGTCGATTCCTTTGGGTATTTTTCTTTTAATCGCAGTCTTCTCTTTGGTTTCTTGTACAAGATCCATTTTAGTGATGGCAAGTAATCTTGGCTTAGCCAGCAGTTCGGGATTAAACTCCCTGAGCTCATTGAGTAAAATTTTATATTCTTTACTGATGCTTTCTGTATCCGCCGGGATCATAAACAATAACGCTGAATTACGCTCAATATGCCTTAGAAATCTTAATCCAATGCCTTTACCTAAGTGAGCATCTTCTATGATACCGGGTATATCGGCCATTACAAAGGATTTGCTATCGCGATACGAAACGATTCCTAGATTGGGGACCAGGGTAGTAAAAGCATAATTTGCAATCTTGGGCTTGGCAGCGGTGATAGCTGCCAATAAAGTAGATTTCCCTGCATTGGGAAAACCTACCAGCCCCACATCGGCTAATATTTTCAATTCAAATGAAAGCCAGGATTCTATCCCAGGTTCACCAGGTTGGGCAAACCGTGGAGTCTGGTGAGTTGATGATTTGAAGAAAGCATTTCCCCGACCGCCCCGGCCACCTCGTAATAAGGTTTTAGTTTCACCATGCTGAGTAATTTCAGCTATTATTTCATCTGTTTCCACATCCCGAATCACGGTTCCGAGAGGTACTTCTATGATTTGATCTGCTCCATTGGCACCGGTTCGGTTTGATTTGGCACCTGATTCTCCATCGCCGGCAAATACATGCTTTTTATACCTCAGATGCAACAAGGTCCATAGCTGACTATTACCCACAGCATAGATATTTCCACCCTGACCACCGTCCCCGCCATCCGGACCACCCCGTGGTACATACTTGGCGCGTAATAAATGCACACTGCCGGCACCCCCATTGCCTGAGCGGCATTGAATTTTTACAAAGTCAATAAAATTTTCTTCTGCCATTCAATAAGCAGATTAATAAACAAAGGATGTTGTGTAGCGATCATCGATGAGTAAGCACAGTTCATCAAAGATCTCATCGATCGTACCGACACCGGGCACCTGAAGTGCAAGTCCTTGCTGGTCATAATAATCATAAACAGGTGTTG
>CALMKY010000667.1 GCA_937867195.1 uncultured Saprospiraceae bacterium
AAATTTTTTCAGAGGCTCTGCTTCCACAAACCAACCCAAACCCAATATCCAGGAATCCTGGCTACGAAATGATCAGCTCAAAGAATTTGGAGTTTTGGCTGATCGTAAACACAAAAAAGACATAGCTGAAAGCATTACCAAGAACGCCAATCTTTACCTTACGGATCAAAACCTAAAGCCTATCTACCTCGATGATAAAATGATAAATAATCTGCAGATCAGTCCGGATGGAAATTATATATACTACCGGTTATCTAAATTTTCAGGTGGCCGAAATGCTCAAGTACCCGCCTATGTTACCGAATCAGGCTTTACAGAATTGCTTCCCGCCCGATCCAAAGTGGGCGTCCAGGATGGTGCACAGGAACTTTGGATTTATAACAGGATAAAAGATACAAGCTATCAGATTGATATCAAATCGCTGGAGGGTATTCAAAACATACCTTTGTTTTATAATGATTATCCATCGCTGTTAATCAAAAAACAAAAAGACAGCAGTTATAAATCTGTATCCTTTTACAGAATTAAGTTTTCTGCTAAAAGTATCGGCGTCGTGGATGTATACTCCAACGACAATAAAGATCGATGGATATGTTCCATCCATCCGGAGAACGGCAAACTTGACCTGATCGATCACCAACATGATGAAGCATGGATCGGAGGTCCCGGGATCGGATTTACAGGCAATCAGGGTTGGATCGATGATGATCAATACTGGTTTCAGAGTGAAGTATCCGGTTACTCTCATATATACATCCATTCAGTTTCTGCTCATGCTACCAAACAGCTTACCGCCGGAAACTATGAAATTCAGGATGCCCTTCTCTCTAAAGATCATAAGAGATTTTATATTTCTACCAACCAGGTTCACCCGGGTGAATTGCAGTTTTATCACCTTGATATTGCATCGGGCCGGCAGACCCGAATTACGATGCAGACCGGAGCCAATCAGGTCATCCTATCGCCTGATGAAAAATACATCGCATTTAGATTTTCGTATTCCAATAAGCCATGGGAAATGTATTTGCAGGAGAATAAACCGGGATCTGCCGCCATGCAAATTACCCACCTGGCGATGAGCGAAGAATTTAAGTCATATCCATGGCGAGATCCTGAAGTGCTCACCCTTCCAGCTAAAGATGGTGCCCGGGTGTATGCACGTCTATACCAACCGAATAAAAAGCTTAAGAATAAAGCAGCTGTCCTATTTGTACATGGCGCCGGATATTTGCAAAATGCGCATAAATGGTGGAGCCAGTATTTCAGAGAATATTTCTTTAATAATTTACTGGCAGACCAGGGGTATACTGTTTTAGACATTGATTATCGTGGTTCGGCTCATTATGGTCGTGACTGGCGTACGGGCATCTATCGATTTATGGGAGGCAAGGATCTCGAGGATCATGTCGATGCAGCAAATTATTTGGTTTCAAATCTTGGTATCGATAAGAATAAAATAGGAATCTATGGAGGGTCGTACGGTGGCTTTATGAGCCTCATGGCCTTGTTTACCAAACCGGATGTATTCGCAGCCGGCGCTGCGTTAAGACCCGTGACGGATTGGGCTAATTACAATCATGGTTATACGAGTAACATACTCAATGAACCCTTTACGGATAGTATTGCATATCATAGGTCTTCGCCTTTTTATTTTGCCGGCGGACTTACCAAACCATTGCTCATCTGTCACGGCATGGTCGATGTCAATGTACATTACCAGGATGCCGTCAAACTTGCACAGCGATTGATTGAATTAAAAAAAGAAAATTGGGAACTTGCATCTTATCCTATGGAAGACCATGGATTCGTAGAGCCCAGCAGCTGGACCGATGAGTATAAGCGAATATTGAAATTGTTTAATCAAAATTTAAAATAGGGATGGACTTGGCGATTGAATCAGCCGCGCGGGTTTGGAAATAGAACTGCAAAAAGATCAATCAATTTGTGCCATCTCTAAACTTTAAGAATCTCTTTGTAATAAAATTTTTCCCGAAAGACCTTGTTGTCTTTCCATTCCTGTACTGATACTTCTTTGAGTACATAAGATATTGAATCCAGCGTGCAAAACCGCATTTCCAATTCAGTGAACACGATGTTTTGATCCTGATGAATTACCTGGTGAATAATCTTTGAATCCAGTGATCGGATATTGGAAAGCAATTTCTTTTCATGTTGAAGGCATTCTATTTTACCTATTCGGGGAGATTCTTCATTTTCCTGCATCTGCACATCATCATGATAATACAGTTCCATAGCTTCATATGTTTTACCCTGCAGCATTAGATCATACAGATGCTGTACATTTTTCTCCAATTGCGATATCATACTATATAACTATACGTGCAGTGCGATGAACTCATCGATGCAGTTGATTGAAAAATGATTACCAGATTTTTACTCTCAGGCTATCCGGTCTCCACATTTTATCACCTGGTTGCACATTGAATGCTTTGTAAAAATCTTCGAGGTTAGACATGGGTCCATTGACCCGTTCTTTTGCGGGAGAATGCACATCGGACAGTATTCTATTTCGTAATGATGCATCCCGCGTATGGGAGAGCCATCCAAGAGCATAACCGAGATAATACCGCTGTGCTGGTGTCAACCCATGGATTGATTTGCCTTCCTTATATTGATTCGTCTTTTTAAAAGCTTCAAATCCTAATATCAATCCACCCAGATCGGCTATATTTTCACCCTGAGTGGCATCACCATTGATTTTATAACCCGGTAAGGGTTCGTAGGCTGAAAATTGATCTATGATGAATTTTGCACGGGCTTTGAATTGATCCTCATCTTTTTTAGTCCACCAGGTTTTTAAATTTCCTTTGGCATCATATTGTCTTCCCTGGTCATCAAAACCATGCGTGATCTCATGGCCTATGGTACTGGCACCGGTATAACCATACGCCACTGCATCGTCCAGGTCCTCATCTTTCATACCCGGTACGACCATCTGAGCTGCCGGTAATTCGATATCGTTATTGCTTGGATTGTAACCGGCATTGTATGTTTGGGGTGTCATGCTCCATTCGGTGCGGTCTACAGGCTTACCCAATTTATTAAATCGATAATGGTTCCACCAGGTGTTACCTTCCATTAAATTTTTAAGTAAGCTCTCTCTGGATATATTCATGGCGGAAAAATCCTTCCATTGATCGGGATATCCTACTTTCTTTTTGATGGCATCTAATTTTATAAATGCATTTTGCTTTGTGCTATCACTCATCCATGTAAGTTGACGGATGCGATCTCGGAGAGCTTCACGAATGTCTTCCGTCATGACTTCATATCGCTTCTTAGCAGAGGGTGTAAAAAATTCTCTTACATATAGTTGGCCCAACAATTCACCGATCAGCCTTTCCTGTGTTTGCATCATGCGTTTCCACCTGGGTCTGCGTTCTTTTGCTCCGCTAAATAAAGAATTAAATTTAAATGCAGCTCTTGAAAATGTATCAGGCAATGCATTTGCAAAATCATTTACAAGGTTAAATTTTACATAATCTTTAAGCAAGGCGAGCGGGGTGGACTTTACCGTGGCATTTAAAGACTTAAAAAATTCCGGTTGTCCCACGATAATGGAATCTATTTTTTGAGCACCCCTGTTTTTAATAAAAGCAGACAAGTCTATGACAGGAGAAATTTTATTCAGATCACGAATTGCCATTTTATTATAATTGGCATATGGGTCCCTTAGATCCTGCAATTTCCTCGAAGCTCTGGCTATCTTGGTTTCAAAAGACAAAATATCTTTACCTGATTGGATAGCACTCAAAGAATCCATTCCGATCATGTGTAATAATTGTCCGATGTAGGATGTGTATTGGCTCCGGATGTGGATGGTCGCGCTGTCGTTTTTAAAATAATATTCCCGTTCCGGCAATCCGATGCCTCCCTGATAGAATACATACGCCATCTCATCACTGTGCTTATCATCTTGGGCAACAAAATCACTAAAAAATGTACCGGAACCAATTCTCTTCAATTCACTCACCAGCGCCATCATGGATGGAATATCTTTTACAGCATTTACTTTATCAAGATAGGGTTGAAGATATTTCAGACCATCCTGTTCCAATTTGATGCTGTCCATGGCGGTTGACCAAAAATCACCTATCATTTGATCGGCAGATCCTTTGGCCGCATTCGGTACATGGGATGCTTTTTCACAGATCTCTTTTAATCTCTTGATATTTTCCTCTATCACCAAATTACCAATTCCCCAAGAAGATTGCTCATTGGGTATTGGATTGTTTTGTATCCACCCACCATTGGCATATTGAAAAAAATCATCTGCAGGATTCATACTGGTATCCAGGTTATTAAAAATAAAATCCACTTTAGGTGAATCAGCAATTTCTTTATGATCAGAAGATTTGCAACTGAAAATTAAAAACAGGCTTAGCAGGTAAAAATATTTCATTTGAATAAAAAATAAATTGTATTAGGATGATTCAAAAATATACTATTTCAAGATAATTCATGATTGGATTCAATTATAAATATAAAGCACATTCAATTTATTAATCAAATGTGCTTTTATTAAAATTTAGTTCTTACTGATTAACCCATTTTAGGAGGACGACCCCTTTTTATCTTAGCGGGCCTGCCTCGCTTTCCTTTGACCACCAAAGAAAGTTTGACATTTGCCGGTCTTCCACGGCCATGTTTAGGCAATGAATTAGAATCGAATGTTTTTTTCGGTCTGCCTTTTCCTTTCCTGGTCGTCACGCCGACGGTTACCGCTTTTGGAGGTCTGCCACGACCGCGTTTAGGTGCAGTGGCCGATGCTGTTATTTTAGGTGGTCTACCTCTTCTTTTAGGAGCTGAAGGTACATCGATGATGATGGTACGAGGTCTTCCTCTTCCTTTTTTCGGTGATATCTCAATCGGTTTTTCTTTTTTTGGTCTTCCTCGACCGCGCCTAGGTGCTGATATTGCGTTTGAAGACTTTGCCGGTCTTCCTCTTTTTCGTTTAGTAGCAGTCAGGCTGGGTGATGTAACGTTAGCGGGCCTGCCTCTTTTCTTTTTACCATCCATCGGTGCAACTACCATACTGTATCGACTACTTAAAAAAGAAGCGATGCGATTGGCACTGACAGGGTCCATTACATCGAGTAGTTCGGCACAGAGTGAAAGCACTTTGATGTCTTCGTTATTTGCCATGATTAAAAAAATGAATTAATAAAATAATGTTTTTCAAATATACTTGAATAAACGTTATTTCATTTCATTTATGATGGCGATGATGAATAAAACGATGAATCGACTTCTCAATAGTTTATTTGTTGAAAATGATGAATCCACCAAATTAAGTAAACCCTTTACTTTTGCTTTTGTATGTGTACAGTAACTTATATACCGACTGAGGAAGGATATATCCTGACACATAACAGGGATGAAAAGCCTGACCGTTCAGCCAGAACCCTGACCACCGAAAATATAGGTGTGTATACGCTGGAATACCCGATCGATGTTAAAGCAAAAGGCACATGGATTTTTACCAGGTCCGATTCATTTACAGCGTGTTTGCTGAATGGTGCGTTTGTCAATCACAATAAAAAAAATAAGTATCGAACCAGTCGGGGTATGATCATGAAATCTCTGGCTCTATCCGATAACCCAATTTCATGGCTACACGAAATTGATCTCCATCAAATCGAACCGTTTACTATGATCCTGATATACAACAATCAGTTAGTAGAATTAAAATGGGACGAAGTACATAAATATATCCGGACATTAAATAAAAACGAAATCCATTTCTGGAATTCTTCCACATTGTATGATCCTGTGATTACCATCAAAAGGAAAAAATTATTTACGGATTGGATCGCTGGATTGCAGCCGGATGAAAGAACGCCTGAGAGGATAACACATTTTCATACCACGGGTGACCTGGGAGATCCTGAAAACAACCTGGTGATGATCAGGCCCGGAGGTACCCAAACCATCAGTATAACTCAAATCGTCGTTACCGGTCAGGGAATCATGATGAAATATATGGATCTGCTGGCAATATAAACTGCCAGCCTGTCGGTCTTTTTCCCATCCGGATACATGACTTTTCAAATTAAAAAAAACTTAATATATTAGCAGCAGAATTAGATTCTTTCCTCAACTGATCATATTTTTTAACTTATCCGTACAATGAAAGGTAAATCAGGTACTCTATTGATTACAAACCAAATGCATACTCTTCTCGATTCATTAGAGGCAGATATGTATACGAGGCCATTGACTATCTTTCACCAAAGCACCATTGGTCAGCATTTCAGACATATCCTCGAGTTTTATATATGTCTTTTAGAAGGCGCTTCGCAAGGCAAAATCGATTATAGCGAGAGAAAACGAAATGAAACCATTTCAGGAGACGCTAATGCCGCTAAAACGGTATTGGAATATATAGAACAATCGATGGAAACCCTGTCCGAGTCCAGCAAATTGCACATCGTAAATGAATACGGGGATGAACAACCGATCCAAGATGAATGTCTTTCCAGTGTCGGACGGGAATTGCAATATGCTTTCGATCATGCCATACACCATCTTGCCATTATCCGAATGGGGATTGAAACCGTATGGCCGGAGTTTATGGTCGATGCGGAATTGGGGATTGCTCCTTCTACTTTGAAGTTTTACAAAAACAAAGCAATGGGTACGGAAAAAGTAAGCCATACGCTTTGATCGTCATCCTTCATTCAGTACTTTTTTCAGAAACTCTTCTTTTTTCCTTCGTGATAAGTCGATCAATCGGCCCGTGGACAGTTCTATCTGACCTGTGTTTCTTAAGTATTTTTTTACATATTTTATATTGACCAAATAAGAATGATGGGATCTGAAAAATTTGTCTTCAGGCAATAATTCTTCAAAATCCTTCATCGTACGACTCACCAGTTGTTTGGATTTATCCAGAAAGTGAAACGTAGTATAATTACTATCTGCCTCCAGGTACTCGATGTCGTCAACGATGCAGAAGTACAAGCCTTCAGACGTCGCCAGTGCTAGTTTATTTGATTTGTTTTGCAAGACCTGTAAGCGGTCATCGTTGACAGGGTATTTACTGCTTTCCAGTTTCTGTACACAATGGATCAGCTCTTCGGCATCAATCGGTTTGAGTAAATAATCGAAAGCGGCATACCGGATTGCTTTGACAGCATAGTGATCGTAGGCGGTCGTAAATACGACTTGAAAGTTTCGATCCTTGATGTGATTGAGCATTTCAAAGCCGGTCATACCCGGCATTTCAATATCCAGAAACACGAGGTCCGGTCTTAATGAATTTATAAGATGGATACTTTGGTGGCCGTTTTCCGCCTCACCAATAATTCGAAGGTTTGGACAATACATAGCTATTTTTGCTTTCAGGGCATTCCTTCCCTGCAATTCGTCATCTACAATAATGGTATTCATTTATTTTTTTATTAATTTAAATTCTACGATCGTACCCGATACTTCTTTGTCTACCAATACATCAGAAATCCAAAAAGAAGGTTGCTCTTCGTGGTTAAAATTCTTAATTCTGGATTTTACAATTTCCAGTCCGATGGCTTCAGAATTTTTCTTTCTCAACTCACTTGCCTTTTGTAAACTAACTCCATTGTCTTGTAATGTAAAAACTAAATGAGTATCATTTTGAGATATGCTGATGAATAGATTTCCCTTCCGCATAGAAAGATTTCTCAGACCATGCTGAATGGCATTTTCTGCTAATGGTTGCAGCAGTAATGAAGGAATGGAAAAATCTGTCAGATCCAGATCCGGCGATATGTTGTATTGTACATCAAAACTAAAATTATCCCTCAAGGATTCCAATTCAATATATAATCTTAGTGTTTGCAGTTCCTGTGAAAGGGATATTTCATTCTGTCTGCTGCCGTCTAAAATATTTCTAAACAATTTGGCAAATTTATTCAGATAGAGTGTCGCATTCGCTTGATCATCTGCCAATATGAATGAATCGATGCTATTGATACAA
>CALMKY010000668.1 GCA_937867195.1 uncultured Saprospiraceae bacterium
AGCTGCACCTGATGGAAGAAATCGCCAAAGTCCTTCATGGATCACCATGGATGTTCCAGCTATATGTGAGTAAGTCTGACCAATTGGTTGAAAGTTTTGTCAAACGTGCAGAGCAGACTGGAGCCCAGGCCCTTGTTATCACTTTGGATACCACCCTATTGGGCTGGCGCAATCGGGACTTAAATGATGCTTATCTGCCTTTTTTACACGGAAAAGGAATTGCACAATACACCAGTGATCCTGTATTTAAAAAAATTGCCGAAAGCAATTTGGAGATGACTCCGTCAAAACCAACTCTTAATAGTATATCTAATTTAATCAAAGCCTCTATCAACTTACCAGGCAGTTTCAAGGAAAATATCAGCGGAAAGGCATTAAAGCAAATTCGCACTTTTACTCAGATTTACTCTCGTGCTGATCTCGATTGGAAAGCAATCGATCAGATCAGATCCTATACTCAGATACCGGTCATTCTGAAAGGTATCTTGAATCCTTTGGATGCTTTACTGGCAAAATCAAAAGGTATCGATGCAATCTATATTTCAAATCATGGCGGACGCCAGGTGGATGGAGGCATTAGTAGCCTGGAATGCATCGAACCCGTCAGGAAAACGGTAGGTCCTGAAATTCCAATATTATTTGACAGTGGTATCCGATGCGGGGCCGATATCATGAAAGCTTTGGCTTTAGGAGCTGATAGCATAGGAATAGGACGACCCTATGTCTATGCCTTGGCAGTAAAAGGAAGTCATGGGGTGATCGAACTGATTCAGAATATGATCTCAGAATTAGAATTGACCTTGAGATTGGCAGGAATTTCAAACCTTAAGCAATTGTCTAAAGAAATCTTAACCTGATTTAGTTCTATCCCGACGTGAAGGCAACCGCAGGAATAATATTCCCGTTTTATTTTTATATTGATATCCCGAATATGAAATATTGTCTACTAACCTTGCTCTTTTCTGTTTTTATCCATAGCACCCGGGCACAACGGGTAATAGCCGTACAAAACACCTCATTTCAAAAAGACCAATTATGGTATTCTTGTAATTTTACTCAGTATCAGGAACGGGATGAAAAAGGGAATATCCTGGTATCGAATACAAAGACCGAAGAAAGTGCTCAGAAGAATTTTCTAAACATCGTCGATTATTCAGATGTGGCGTTTGAAGGAATATCTCAAAAATTAATCAAGCCGCTTTTAAAACATAAGAATTATAAATTTACTTTCTATGC
Source organism: uncultured Saprospiraceae bacterium (assembly GCA_937867195.1). Lineage (GTDB taxonomy): Bacteria > Bacteroidota > Bacteroidia > Chitinophagales > Saprospiraceae > JADJLQ01. The sequence continues at coordinate 1,237 of CALMKY010000668.1, forward strand.
AAGCCGTGACACAGGATATAATGTCAAAAACCGGGACATATCCAAACAAAGACCTTTAAAACTTTACATTTTTGGTTCTCAGGCAAATTGTGGTTTTGGAGAATTATTAAGCCCTCCTTTCCTGATTACACATCATGAATGGGCAAAATATGCTGTAAATCTCAGGGGCAACAAGGATTGGACCCATATCGTGATCTATGCTGCCCATGATAAAGATAGTGCAAATCAAGTACCGTTTGCTACCCAGTCTTTTTTAATGTTTAGGCCGGTAAGTCAGCCGGTTCCCGGAACGGTGAGATCAAAAGGAAGCAAAAAGGACTATGACCCGGGAGTGTTCAAAACCAATGCTTTTTCCAAGTTATCCTTCGGAGGTATTCTGATGATGTATGACGTGAGTCCCAAAGCATTGAATGTATTTAATAAAGATGGTGAAATCATTCAACAAGACGAAGTAAGAAAAGATTTGGATCACAATCATAGCCTGGATACCGTACTCAATAGATTCAGGGGAATAGATTATTTATTCCTGGTGATGAAAGAAAATAAGTTCAGAACCAAGAAATTAAATCTAATCAGTTATTTAAAAACAAAATATCCCTGGATTTTACCACATGCTTCCATCGAAAGACTGAGTACGGTTGCAAACGAAAAAAAGAAAAGAAATACTGCGATCAAAGACATTTTTAAAAATAAAGATGAACTCGGAGACCTGCTCATCGTAGAACAAATTGACGAAAGCAAACAAAAGAAATTATAGTTTTACGATCGGGAAGATTCCATATTTGCCGTTATACTCAAGCTTTAAATAATACAATCCTGACGGGGGTTTCTGTACATCGATCATAACCTCATGTCCTGTCTTCACTAAATTCGTTATCTCATTCATGGTTTGTCCAAGTTGGTTGATCAATTG
>CALMKY010000669.1 GCA_937867195.1 uncultured Saprospiraceae bacterium
TGCCGCGCTGATCCTCCATTCTTTTGAGCAAAGTCTGAATTACTTCATGACCATAGTCCATACCTACTGACTTAATGGAAATCAATGAATATGCTTCATCGATAAATAATACTCCTCCAATGGCTTCATCAATTTTTTCGGTGGTTTTGAGAGCGGACTGACCTACAAACCCGGCTACCAGGCCCTGACGATCGGTCTCGACCATATGACCCCGTTCTAAAATGCCCAGCGCTTTATATATTTTACATAAAATCCTTGCAATGGTTGTTTTTCCGGTACCCGGATTCCCGATCAGTAACGTATGTAAATAGAAATGCTGCAAAACATCTTTTCCTGTCAAATGATAATACTGGACGATATCCACTAATTCATGTATTTGCTTTTTGATATTATTCATACCGATCAAGGCATCCAGTTCTGCTAATGAACTGGTCAGCAATTTATCATCCAATGGAATGGCCGTCGACTTGCGCTTACTCACATCGCCCAGATTTTGAACATCTTCTAGCAATATTTCCGAAAGTTGGAATTGGTCCGGTAATTCATTCGATTTATTTTCTCTCATGTACCTCAATCCCAGGTTAATCTTGGCTTTGTCGATCAAATCATTGACATACCTTGCATTGCCATACGTCTTATCCCGATTTCGATAAGATTCGAGGATCAAATCCGAAATGGTTTGTTGTGCAGCCAATGAAAGATGCACTTCTTTTCTTTCACAAGCTACTTCGGCAATCAGATTTAATTCGTTAGGGGTATAATCCATGAATTCATAGTACAATTTGAATCTGGATTTGAGGCCGGGGTTGGAATCCAAAAAATATTTCATCTCCTTTGGATAGCCTGCGACGATGACGGCGAGATCTCCTAAACCATTTGACATTTCTTTCACTAAAATCTCAATCACTTCCCTTCCAAAGTCTTTACTGTCATCGTTGGATCTTGCCAGAGCATAGGCTTCATCGATAAACATAACACCTCCACGGGCTTTCTCGATAGCATCCCTGACTTTTGGAGCTGTCTGTCCGATGTATTCACCTACGAGATCTACCCGATCTACCATATGAACGTGCCCTTTCGTCAGTAATCCCATTTTATGGTATAGGTTGCCCATCATATGGGCTACGGTGGTTTTGCCGGTTCCCGGATTACCAATAAAGACAGAATGAATATTGATTTCTTCTGCTTCTTTAAAACCAAATTGTTTTCTTAATTGGACAAATTGCAAGTATTGCGCATGATCGTGTACTTGTTTTTTAATCTGATCCAGCCCGACGAGATGATCCAATTCAAGCAAAAGTTCATCCAGGCTTTTTGTCTGTTCTTCATCTGCATTTAAATAGCCTGGAACCGGCTGATTCGGCAGATAAACCGGGACGATTCCCGGTTCGGCAAGATCTTTGAATTCAATTACGGATGAAGCAATGAGGTAATCCAGATATACGATTTCACAATAGAGTTTTCCTTTTCTCC
>CALMKY010000670.1 GCA_937867195.1 uncultured Saprospiraceae bacterium
TCCCATTGATCATAGCTGACTTTGATAAATCTGCAGGTTTATTGCCGGCTGTTCGCAGCGAAATTGGCAGGGCAGACAAAGCAGTCGCAACTGCTTATTCTGGTAAGGCAAAACTATACAAAGGTGATTATGCAGGTGCAAAAGCAGCTTTTGATGCTGTGATTGCCACGGGTCGTTTTGGATTAGTTGACTGTTTCTATGATAATTTCTCCATCGATGGTGATAATAACAAAGAATCCATCTTTGCTGTGCAGACTTCTGTCAATGATGGTGATGGAGATGGTCAGAATGGTAACTTCGGTGAGCGTCTGGCTGAACCACATGGGGATAGCTATACCGGTTGTTGCGGTTTCTATAACCCTTCATATGACTTAGCATTTGCATTTAAGACAGATGCTAATGGTCTGCCGATTTCTACTACGGGTGCTACATTAGCTCGTATCAAAGCTGGTGATGCTACCCAGTTAGATCCTCGTATTGACTGGACGATGGGTCGTACCGATATTCCTTTCCTTGACTGGGGACCACACAAAGATTCCTGGATTCGTGGTGCTGGTGTCATGGGATGGTATAGTCCTAAGAAGAATATAGCTAAAAAAGCTGACCCTGCTTTGAATGGTTCATGGGCTGGTGCTCAATTGAATTCACTCAATGTAGAGTTAATGAGATATTCTGATCTTTTATTAATGGCTGCTGAAGCTGAAGTAGAAGTCGGATCTTTATCAAAAGCACAGGAATATGTAAATCTAATTCGTACCCGCGCCGGAAATTGTGCTCAGGGACAATCTTCGATCAAAGTACCGGTTAATTCACCTGAAATTAAATGGGCTACTTATAAAGTATCTCCTTACCCAGCGGGATCCCCGGCATTTGCATCTAAAGAGGCTGCGCGCAATGCAGTAAGAACAGAAAGAAGACTTGAATTGGCTATGGAAGGCCACCGAATCTTTGACTTACAGCGATGGGGTACCTTTAAGGAAGTGCTCAATGCATATCATTCACGTGAAAAATTATTGACTACACGCCAAAACAATGCAAGTGTTGTAGAAGATAAACATAGAAACTTCCCTCTTCCATTAGAAGAAATTACTAAATCAAACGGTGCATTAAAACAAAATCCGGGTTTCTAATACAGACCTTGACATAATAAATCAGAAGGCGTTTAAGCAATTAGGCGCCTTTTGTTTTTTAGAATAAAGTCATTAAGCTTACATTACGAATCAGACTTAACAATTTTACATTCTGGTCATGAGAGCTAGTTATTCACCGTTCAGGGAAATTCTAAAAAATGCTATTTGCTGATTTTATGACAATTTTGAAAAACAAACCAAAGCCTCTCCTGCCTCATGTAATAAATTTAATATAACGAACGTGCTCACTAGGTAGAATTCAGAAAATCATCAGCCAACACCTTCTTTTTTACTTGAAACGTTTTTCCCGGTATTCTTTTCTATTTACATTATTTTTACATTCTATTTCCGATTTCAATGACTCTTAGATTTTTTTCTATATTTTTTTTTCTGACAGTAGTTTATCAATGTAAAAAAGATGTTTCTTCCGTAGCGAATATTTCCAGTTCAAATAATCTTCTCAATACAAAATTTGAATTATTGGATTCCACCCAAACGCATATCCCTTTTATCAATAAAGTAACTTCCCAGGAAAATTTTAATGTCCTTACGTATCGCAATTACTACAATGGCGGAGGAGTTGCCATCGGCGATATCAATAACGATGGCCTCAACGATATTTATTTTACAGCGAATATGAGTGGGAATAAACTGTATCTCAACAAGGGTCATTTTCAGTTTGAAGATATCACCGAGAAAGCAGGAGTCAAAGGTACCCATTACTGGAGTACGGGAGTAACCATGGCGGATGTCAATGCAGATGGTTACCTGGACATTTATGTATGCAATTCCGGCGATCTTGAAGGTAAAAACCGTGAAAACGAATTATTTATCAATAATGGAGACCTGACCTTTACAGAATCAGCCAAAGATTATGGTCTCAATGATAATGGATACTCTACACATGCTTCTTTTTTTGATTATGATTTGGACGGGGACCTGGATTGTTACATCCTCAATAACAGTTATAAAGATCCGGAACGAATACAACTTTATTCCCGTGAGCGATTTAAGTATGGAGCGCCCGGAGGCGACAGGCTATTTAGAAACGATGGGCCTTCAGCGGATCACCAAACGGTCAAATTTACCGATGTAACCAAAGCGTCTGGTATTTATTCGAGCGATATCGATTTTGGTTTGGGCATTTCGGTGGGAGATGTCAATGGTGATCACTATCCGGATATGTATATTTCCAATGATTTTTGGGAAAGAGATTATTTGTATTTAAATCAAAAGGACGGGACATTTAAAGATGTGTTGACCGATCATGTCAGTTATGTTTCCGGATCCAGCATGGGCTCAGACATTGGAGATCTTAATAATGACGGTTGCGACCAAATCTCACTCGAAGGAAAAGTCTCACAAGCATGATTATGTGGTGGCGGATATTTCGCTCGCAGGGTGGGGGCGGAGGGAAATCGCCATTGCCGAGCATGAAATGCCGGGACTGATGGCCATTCGCAAAAAATATGCTCCTGAA
>CALMKY010000671.1 GCA_937867195.1 uncultured Saprospiraceae bacterium
TCCCAATACATCTGTATACAATTTTTTAGCTAGATCTGTATAGGAGATATCGATGGCTGTGTGATCTATTCCTTTAAATAATCCCTGTGATCGATGCCATTTGTCTGCTCCTTTATTTTCAGGGAAGTAAATTAATTCCAGTGGATGGTTTTCGGGATCGGTAAAATAAAACGCTTTGATTCCTGCAGCAGCCGGCAAATAGGATGGCAATGTTTGTGGTGAAGTGCTGATATGATGTACATGGTGATTCCATAATGTATGGTATGCACTGTCCATATCCTGGACGACAATGGCGATATGTTGAAACCAAAGATCATTACTTTTACTATCCGGCGGATAAGGCCTGCCGTTTTCACCTGTAAATTTAAGTAGCTTGATTTGTTCAGCACCCAGTTTAAGTGTGACAATCCTAATTTGAGAGCACTGAGCACAATTGTATACATTTTTGGTTTCAGTGTCTTCGTAAACGGTATCCCGAACGCAAGTAAAATCAAGTATCTCTTTGAAAAAGGTCTTTTCTTTCTCGATATCGTTTACTGTTATTCCAACGGCTCTTACTTCAATTGACTGGCTAAGCGAGCTGTAATAAGTCAATAGTAACAAATAAATAAATAAAGGCTTCATGAGTAATAAGGCGTATCAATTATTGCTTAAATGATGTCCTACCCGCAACGCATTGGCCATAGCCGTCAACGCCGGATTGACTGCGCCGGAACTGGGGAAAAAGCTGGTGTCGACGACATAGACATTGTCCACATCGTGCATTTTGCAATGGAGGTCCAATACAGAAGTCTTAGGATCTTCGCCAAATTTGCAAGTGCCGCTTTGATGGCTTACGCCACTCGTACCCAATTTATAACCGGCATATACTGTGTCTTTTGAATGCGAAAATTGCATTCCGAGTTCGTCGCATACATTGATTAATTTATTTTTTAATCGGTGATAGGCCTCGAGGTTATTTTGAGTATAGTCCAATTGAATATGACCATTGGATACGACCTGGTTTTGAGGGCTGGGTAAATCTTCTGAAGTAATGAAGAAGTCAACACTGTGGTCGGCATAATAATCCAAATCAATTTCTCCATATTGATTTTTAATTAGGTTATTCAGATGAAGATCTTCAATCTCTGATTTTAACGTATCGGGATCGGTCTTGCCCATTAATTGGATAGAACCCAAAGGATATTTACTATCATTGGCACTGTGATAGAAATCGGTGAGTAAAATCGATTTTTGAAATTTTGCAGTATTTTTTCTCGGTGATATGGCCACTACAGTACCATTATTATGTAACATTAAATTTCTTCCTACAAGACCCGATGAATTACCTAAACCATTTGGATGTCTGTCACTTTTGGAATTTAATAATAATGAAGCAGAATTGATGGCGCCGCAGCTTACGATGATGATGTCCGACTCATAGCTTTCCTGTATGCCCGCATGGTCCACAATTACTTTCGTTACTCTTTTGCCATCGCTTGAAGTATCTAATCGGATTACTTTGCGGTTGGTCATCAAGGATACGTTCTGATAATTGAGAGCCGAATTGATCGATACGACATGAGCATCGGCTTTTGATTCACTGGGGTCAGGGTATCCGTCAAATAAGCTAAGGGTTTGCTTTCCTTTTAAACGGGATGTATCCTGAGGTAAGCGTACACCGATCGGAATTGGCGCAGGATTCAATCCTATTTGTTTCATTCCATTCCATATTTCTTTCATACTGGTCTCGGGTTCAATAGCATCATAAGGGTATGGCATATTACTTGGTGGTTCGGTAGGATCCATCCCGCGCTTACCATGTACAGAATACAATGCTTCTGCTTCATCATACCACGGAGCAAAGTCACTATAAGATAAATCCCATTTTGGGCTGATCCCATCGTA
>CALMKY010000672.1 GCA_937867195.1 uncultured Saprospiraceae bacterium
TGACAAATCAATAGCCTACGAACAGGTGGATAAGGCTACAAAAGGCGCTAAAGTGAACAGGTTACAGTCGGTAAATTTGTTTGATGTGTTTGAAAATGAAAAGCCTTCAACGTATACTGAACAAGAATCTGGATTGTATCAAAGACTATTTAATCTTAAGCAAGTCGTATTGTCGCCGCATATTGCCGGTTGGACGCACGAATCAAAATTCAAAATGGCTTCAGTATTGATTCAGAAGATCTTTGCTCATATTCATCATCAGTGAATATCGGGGTGTTTGCATTCAAAATATTCAAGAATTTACTGATCGCTTTGTTCAAAAAAATTACCTTTGTGCGCATTACTATAAAATATAAGAACCAATTTGGATAGATGAAAAACCGGTATTTTGACCTTATCGAACAGACCTTTTATTTTCCGCAAGAAGGTTTCGATATCGAGAATGGGTACCTTGATTTCAATGGAATTCCACTCATACACTTAATCAGGAAATACGGCACACCGTTTAAGCTTACGTATCTCCCCCGTATAGGAGCTCAGATTAAACGAGCTCGCAATCTCTTCAATCGATCGATGAAAAATGTTGGTTACAATGGTAATTATTACTACTGTTATTGTACCAAGTCGTGTCATTTTAGATTTATCGTTGAAGAAGTCTTGCAGAATGGGGCCCATATAGAAACTTCGAGTTCGTTTGATATTGATTTGATTCGAAAGTTATATATGCACGGAAAACTTGATAAGTCGGAGATTATTCTTTGCAATGGATATAAAGCTGGCGAGTATGGCAAGAAAATTTGCAAGCTGATCAATGAAGGATTTAAAAATGTAATGCCTATCCTGGACAACAAAGAAGAATTATCCATTTACAATGAAGGTGTTGAAAACGGATGTAAAATAGGCATCCGCGTTGCTACAGAAGAAGAACCCAATTTTCAATTCTATACTTCCCGCCTCGGTATTCGCAGCAGTGAGGTGATTCAGTTTTATAAAGATCATTTGGCGAATAATCCAAAGTTTAAATTGGAACTGCTTCATTTCTTTGTTGATACGGGCATTAAAGACACGATTTATTATTGGTCGGAGTTTAAAAAAGTACTTAAGATTTATTGCGAGCTCAAGAAGATATGTCCCGATCTCCATGCGATTGATATCGGGGGAGGATTGCCCATCCGGAATTCACTCGGTTTTGAATACGACTATAGTTACATGATCAATGAGATCGTCAAGCAAATAAAAATTGCTTGCACCGATGAAGGCATTCCTGAACCGGATATTTTTTCGGAATTTGGAAAATATACTGTAGGGGAGAGCGGCGCTACTATTTTCTCAGTCATTGGAGAAAAACAACAAAATGATTCTGAGCTTTGGTATATGGTGGATAATTCTTTGATGAACACCATTCCGGATAGCTGGGGTATTTCAGAAAGATTTATCCTTTTGCCGATCAACAAATGGTACAATGATTTTACCCGCGTCAATATCGGAGGCATCACGTGCGACAATGGTGATTTTTACAATAGTGAAGTACACGAGAATCAGGTCTATCTGCCTGCATCCGGAAAAAATGATACAGAACCTTTATATCTCGGATTTTTCCATACTGGTGCCTACCAGGATGCATTGAGTGGATATGGAGGTATTAAGCATTGTTTGATTCCGAGTCCAAAACATATCCTTGTGGATCGAGATGAACAAGGGAATATCGTGGATCGGTTGTACCAGGATGAACAGGAAGCGGAAGATATGTTGAAAATTCTTGGATATTGAGGGAATGGGAAATGCGGAATGGGAATTGAGAATGAACACGTATTTTCGCAATTTAATTCAACATTCTACATTCTAACATGGGTCCTATCTCAAAATTTATAGAACATCACTACAGACATTTCAATGCAGCCGCGCTGGTGGATGCAGCTAAAGGATATAGCGCGCATCTCAATGAAGGCGGTAAAATGATGATTACCCTGGCAGGTGCTATGAGTACCGGAGAGCTTGGAATTTCACTCGCTGAGATGATCAGACAAGGTAAGGTCGATATCATATCCTGTACCGGAGCCAATCTCGAAGAAGATGTGATGAATCTCGTTGCTCATAAAAGCTACAAGCGAATTCCCAATTACCGGGATCTTACTCCCGAACAGGAATGGGAGCTTTTAGAAAATCATTACAATCGTGTGACCGATACCTGCATTCCGGAGGAAGAAGCTTTCCGCAGATTGCAAAAACATCTTCACGCTCAATGGGTCAAAGCCGAGAAAGAAGGAAAATCTTATTTTCCACATGAGTTTCTATTTAAAACGGTACTAAGTGGTGACCTCAAACAATATTATGAGATCGATCCCAAAGACAGTTGGATCATAGCAGCTGCTGAAAAAAACATTCCGATCATAGTACCGGGATGGGAAGACAGTACTACAGGAAATATATTTGCCAGCTATGTCATCAAAGGCGAGTTAAAATCTACTACGGTTAAAAGCGGTATCGACTATATGGTATTTCTTGCCGATTGGTATAGAAAAAACAGCGGTGGTAAAGGTGTTGGTTTTTTCCAGATCGGTGGTGGTATCGCGGGTGATTTTCCTATTTGCGTAGTGCCGATGATGTATCAGGATCTTGAATGGCACGATGTACCTTTCTGGTCATATTTCTGCCAGATCAGTGACAGTACCACCTCATATGGCTCTTATTCCGGTGCAGTACCGAATGAAAAAATTACATGGGGTAAGCTCGATATCCATACCCCTAAGTTTATAGTCGAGAGTGATGCCACGATTGTGGCACCGTTGATATTTGCATGGGTTTTAGGTTGGTAAATACTTATCACTTTTATATTCAGTTGAATGCAAAAACTTTATGAGAGAAAACAAATCGGGGCACAAAAAAAGATTATCATTAACAAAAAATCAATTATTAACAGATATTGGTGCTGAACTAGTATCAATATGTAATCAAATTACTGAAGATGGAGTTATTAATGAAGATGAATTATCTGAATTAAAATCTTGGTTAGATGAGAATTCAAACTCAGAATTGCCATCGATTGAATTCTTGACCCATTTAATAAATGGTTTTTTAAAAGATGGTAAAGTAACTAAGGATGAGTTAACTTATTTATATAGATCAATAGAATCTATACTTCCAATTGAGATGAGATCAACTTTGGTTTTGAAAAGAAGAGATTTTGAAAAATTGCAAAAGGACCAATTAAAAGCAATTGATCGTGAACTAAAAGCAAAACAGAGAGAAAACAATAGAGTTTTGGTTTCTTGTAGATATCCAGTTGCTGGCATCAATTATCATGATAGAATAGAATTAATCAATGAATTTGTAGGCGAAAATGATGATTTGTTTTTAGTGAGAGATAAATCAAACTATTTTAGCAAAACAGCTGTTAGAATTTGCTTACGCAATGGGCATTCTATTGGATTTGTTCCTGAAGAATATTCTAAACAAATATCAAAATGTTTAGATAAAAATTTGGCTCATAAATCAATTGTATTAAGACTTTACGTTGGCAAAAAGTCAGATTTGCCAATTATTCATTCTGAATTTTATTTACCAGAAGCAAAAATCGAAGGATTAATTAGGAACGATGTATATCCCTTTGATTTAAGTTTAGCATTAAAAGAAATTTCAATTGAAAATGAATATGATAGGAAAAATGATTCAAGAAGAGGACCTGTGGGGAGAAGAAATAAAGAAACTGGTTGTTTGGTGTTTCTAATACTAATTATAGTTACGTTATTAATTGCGTGAGTTAGACAACCTAATTATTACCTGTCTAATTCTTTATATAATAAAATAAAAATTCAATAGCATTCCCTGACTGATGACCAATGATATTGAAGCCAGAATTTTCAACGCTTTGAAATCCATGTTTAGAAATGAATCCGGAAAAATTAGAAGGAATAAAGCAATTTGCATCACGTGTTAAAACAAAACATAGTGATTTCAAAACATTGGGAGCTGGATTATCAATCTCAATAAATGGTACAGAAACATCTTTATATTAGTTGCTCTATTTAGGAAATTTAAATCTATAATCTACTTCACACCTTCTACTCGATTCCAGGCAAAATAGGTACTGGCAAAAGGATGTTGCATAAATTCATTGAGTTCGTCCAATGCTTGCTGAAACTCTGATTCGTTGAGAAAGTTTTTATCAATAAGATTTTTACGGCCGCTCTCCAGATTACCAATGAGATTTGTAATCCAGGGTCTGAAGGCTGGATCTTCGGCAGTTCGTGACTCGGATGCAAGTGAGATTTCCAGGTTACGGAATCCGGCCCGTTTCAATTTGTCATATAGCTTAATGCCTACCATGGCATCGCCTCCCATCATCGATTGAAGCTGAGCAAATTTTTTCCAGGCATGCATAAACTTTGGACAGGAAGGATAGAATTCCATCCATAAAATACTGTTTTCCTGGAAATAGATTTTACCATCGCCTTTCAATACACGATACGCTTCGCGAATGACCTGTGCGGCATTGGAAACGTGCTCCAGGATGTAGCGTCCATACACAATGTCGAAAGTAAAATCAGAGAAAGGAATTTCTGCAACGTCACCCAATACAAATTCCAGATTGGCCGGATCCTGAGGTGCTTTGCTTAATTGATCTTTGGATAATTCGATTCCGGTGACATGACCCGTAAATAGTTTGCGGGCAACTTGTGCAGCGAGGATTCCCAGGCCTGATCCCAGCTCCAATACTTTTTCGTGTCCTTTGAGTTGGAGGAATTCAATAAAAGAGGCATTGGTAAGTTCATTCAAAAGAGCAAGTCGTTGCTGCTCTTCTGAAGTGGTGCCGTGAATATAACCCGAATTGTCAGCGCTTTTCATTTTCGTAAAAAGTAAAAATACCACTAATAATGCCAATCAGTTAAATAATTGGTCAATAAAAAATTGGAATGCAGGTGACTTCGTTTTGGTGATCAAGTCTATATCCAGTGGTTTTGAAATGCGGATCCCCATACCGACAGGAGCCACATTCAATAATTTTCCATCGAATATCAATTCTGTGCCGATGGATCGGTACTTCACATTTAGGTTCCGGTTGGTGCCCCGGACCAGGGCATCCATATTTTCGTAAAATACTTTGGTGCGAATGCGCTGCAGAAAAAATATCCCATTGATGCCAACATCCGGATAGATCCATGGTAAGTGATAGGCAGCTCTCCACCAGGAAGAGCGATCACTTGAGAAGCTTTCATAACCGTGAATAAATCTCGACCGGCTTGCATAACGATAGCTTTCGCTCAATGGCTGGCGATGAAAATCAAAACCCAGTTCGATGACGTGGTTTTTTGAAAAACCTGGAAAATATAAGTTTCTGTTCAAATCAAATGAACTGGCTTTGCGATTAAGCCCATGATTATATTGTAATGATATAGATTGGCCGACCCGATGGGTGACGTGCTGCAAAGCTGTAATCTGATAATTAGAAAAAGATACACCGGTGCGAATGAATCCAGTCGATTGATAATTTTTTCTTTCGCTTAGGGTATAGTCCGGAGTGTACATACCATAATAAATGCTGGGTGTCAGATTCATAAAAAATCTGCGATGATAAAATTTGAATGGAATATAGGTGCCGGCGAGCAATCCGGCGGCTTTCACGCGCTGGATGAGCTCGTGGACGCG
>CALMKY010000673.1 GCA_937867195.1 uncultured Saprospiraceae bacterium
ATTGTGCCCAATGATCATGATGTAATAGAAGATTTACTTAACGATACGAAACTGGGAATATGTATGGATTCACCTGGGGAAGCCGCAGAAATTCTTCTTAGGTGGTATACTTCATGGAAAAGGGATGGCTTTTTGAATAGCGATTTTAAAAAATCTGATGTGGGCAGGTATGCCAGGACAGCATTCGATGAGACATTACAGTCTTGCATAAATTAGAAAAAATAGTAAGTGGTTTATTTGATCTCGAGAGGAGTAAGCTTCTTTTCGGAGATATGATGAGCATTGTATTGAGTGCGTTCTCCTCCATTTTATTAGCAAGAATGTTGGGACCGGAAGCCCAAGGCAAGTGGAGTCTGTCAAATAATTTTATTTCTACCTGTACGATGATATTTGCATTTGGACTGCCGTCTTCAGTCCTCAGCACTTTCAGAAGATCCGGGTTGGATGAGCATCAATTTATGAAAAGTCTGCTGAGATACTTTTTATTAATAATCATATTATCGGCCTTTTTATTATGCGTGTTCTATTTTATGCCCAATTGGCAATTTTTGACTTCAGACCTTATAAGGAAAAAATGGATGCTGCCCGCATTCCTTTTTTCGATGGGTTGTCAAACGGCTATGAGTATATTGTATCCCATATTGGATGCAAAAAATAGATTTGGCCTGGTAACCTTTAATAAGTTATTCGGTAACCTCTTGTTTTTATTACTTATTATTTTTCTCTTGTATTTTTCTGAATCTACGGTACAACTTATTTGGATTTGGATAATCTTTTGTTTTATTCAATTAATTCAAGTCCTTATAATTTTTTACCATTTAGTATTTACGGTTTCTTTTCAACCGGGAAATAAGACCATATCGGTAGCTCAATTGATAGTAAAGTCGGGTTGGGTTTATTTCATGATTGACATTTTTCAAAGGTTTAATTTTCGACTGGATATATGGTTTCTTTCATATTATAAAGATTTAAATCAGGTGGGCATTTACAGCGTAGCCAGTTCATTATCATTATTTGTTTTAGTTAAACCCAGGACATCACAGCGGTTTTTAATAAACTCTATGATAGTGAATCATGATCAGGAAAACAGGAAAAGGGTAAAAGCGGAAATAACTAAAATATTAATGACCCTTTTATCAATATTCCCGGTTATTTTAATATTTAGTTATGTCTTGTTTTATTATATACTTGGAAACAAATATCATGAAAGCTTTTTCATTTTTCTTTGCTTGCTTTTTGGAATTTATATTCTGTCGGTAACATATCCGATCAGCGGTTATTTTCTATTTAAAGGATATAAATATTGCAATTTATTGGCTAGCATGGCTGGTTTAGTGATAAATTTTATAGGTAATTATGTATGGATACCTGCTTTTGGAATTTGGGGAGCGGTTTTCTCCAGTATTTTCACCTATTCGGCTATAAGTATGGTTCTGGCTTTTTGTTTTATCAAGACCAAAGACTGAAATGAATGTACTGATCCGGGGAATAGCTCACATCATGAGAAAATTATACCGAACTCACTCATTACGATATCTGGGTTATGGCTTAAATGAATTGACTTCCGGAATTCAAAATCGACTGAGAAGTGAACATATTACGATCTATGACTATGATGG
>CALMKY010000674.1 GCA_937867195.1 uncultured Saprospiraceae bacterium
ACTTTGAGTATGCTCATCTGTTATCTCCACGATAATGATCAATTCCATTTTATCAACAGGATAATCTTGTCGGATTATATGCTGAATGGTGTCCTCGATTACATGACCTTCATTTTTGAGAGGCATCAGGACACTTACCGTAGGTAAATCATGAATGGTATCCCGGGAAAAGATTAAACTTTTCGGTAGTTTTTCGATATTACTTAATCGAAAACTCAAAAGCAACATATAATTGATAAAGGCAATGATTACGATGATCAAGCCTATTGAAAAAGGAAATCGGAGACCCAGAAAGAAGAAGATCAATAAACTAATAAAAATTACAATCCTAAATCGGGGTTGTATAATTTTAAAAGCAGAGCCTGAGCCTAATACATCAATTTGATTCTTAGCGATGGGATCCAATTGCATGAGGCCGTAAAAATAAGAGGAGTCTTACATATAAATTAATTGAAAGTGGGTGAGCAAAATTTTTAGAATAAAATGGTAGCTATTCAATCGAAGGGTAGACTGCTTTTGAATGCCGAAAATATATTGAAAAGATTAGCGCAAATAATATGATTCCGGTAAAATAAGCTATTGGGATTTTTAAGAACATAAGTTTCGGTGCATTTTAATTCCTGGTAAAAGCTTAAAAGCAGATTAAAGATAAAAAAAATTATCTAATTAACTGACTACCAGCATAATTTAAATATAATAATTATTTATAATAAGAATTTGATTGAATATGGGTCAGACTATTCAAATCCTATCATGTCGATTCACTTCCAATAGAATTTTCCTATTCAATTGAATTCCCTTAACCATACATTTTTAAACTCGACAGCATCGCCATGGTCTTGCAACAAAATATGGCCTTTAGATGCAGCACCAAACCCAATATATTTTGCATATTTACTTCGGGCAACCAGTACTTTAAAGATTAATGAATTGCGGACGTATTCAACGACTTTAAAACCATTGAGCCAATGTTGTACTTTATTATCAGGATAGACCACGATGCGACCTTTATTCCATTCTCCGATTCTTTTTTGGAAATTTGTTGCCGGCTTTTCAGATGGAATCAAGTCGTATAAACTGGCCAGGGTACGATTACCGACAACCCCTTCTTTGGCATCAGGATGCAATGCATCATCGAGGATTTGGTATTCCAATCCAATGCCTGATTTGCCACCGGAGTCATACTGTTCATCGACAAAATATTTAATACCTGAGTTAGCTCCGGGAGTCAATTTAAAATCAAATAATAATTCAAATGCTCCATATTCTTTATTGGTGACGATATCGTTACCGGTTTCTGAACCATCGGACTTATCCACTCTAAAAACACCTTGATCATTGGTCCATCTTACGGAAGGTGGTTGAGTAGAATGTACGGAACGCCAACCCGAAAATCCCTTTTGTGGTAATAATGAAATAAATCCTTTCTTTATCTCTGTATCAATCAGGGTATTGGTCATATTAATTATAGGAGTATTCCAATCCATCGGGTTTTCTTTTTTAGGATTGGAAATGATTCTGATATTTTTCCATTTGATCACCTTATCCTGATCCTCAGGTTTCATAGCGTGATGGATTTGCAAGGATATAAATCCCTTGTGATGTACTGTATCAATGAGGGTAAGGATTGGAATGCCATTAATCCAGGACCTCATTCTTGAACCAATTGCTTCAATCTTAAAGCTGTTCCATTTATTTGTTTTCAAAGCATATTTCGCGTTTGGATTGATATCCGGAATACCGATCCAGTCACGGCCATTCTCTTCATAAAATCCACCTGACCATTTTCTGGGCCATCCATCTACATCACATTGATAACCGTGCACTTTACCATCAGAATAATTGCTTCTAAAGTCAATGCCTGAATTTAATCCTTCACTTATATATATATCTGCCTCCAGGATAAAATCCGAATACTCTTTTTCTGTCACGATATGAGATGTAATACTCTTATCTTTTGTAATGCCGATGATCTCACCGTTTTTTACGGTGAAGGTGGACGTACCGGGATTGATAATCTTCCATCCTCGCAATGATTTGCCATCAAAAAGATTGATTGGGGATTGACCGAAAATGAATAGGGTTGTTAAGCAAAGGCTGAATGTGATTGAATATTTCATATTGAGCCTGAAATTACTGTTTGTAAATCAAATTCTAGAATAAGAGGATAAATAATAAAATAAAAAACCCCTCTAAACCAAAGACTTAGAAGGGTTTTATGCGGACCGGACGGGACTCGAACCCGCGACCTCCGCCGTGACAGGGCGGCATTC
>CALMKY010000675.1 GCA_937867195.1 uncultured Saprospiraceae bacterium
TGGCCAATACCACTTCAAAAGAAAAAGCCGATGATATTTTCGCTCGCATTTCCATCAACTTTACCAATACAGCAAATTATATAAAAGCGGAAACCGTCATTGATGATTCCAAATCAAAAAACTGGTTCGACTGGAAATCCATCTTCAATTGGGGTAATAATAATTCCAGTTATAAAATCAATTACGATGTCTATATTCCCACTGATTTATATTTAAAATTATCCAACAAATACGGCGATTCATTCGTAGATCGTATGGATCGCGATGTAACCTTAACGATCAAATACGGGAACATCCGGTTAGATGATGTAAATGGTAATGCAGACCTGGATCTTGCGTATGGGGATGGTACATTTAGCAGTATCCGGGATGGCAAACTCAAACTCAGGTATAGTAAACTAAAAATGAACAATATGAACAATGGAAATTTAGACTTTAAATACTCTGACATCAAAATGAAGTCAGGAGGTAATATCAGGTCAGAAAGTGCTTATGGAGAGCTTAATGCGGAAAATATTAATTCGTTGGATCTTAACAGCAAATACGATGATATCATCCTGCGCAACGTAGGAGAATTGTATGCCAATAGTGGATACACGGATTATGATATCAACCGCTTAGGGAAGAAATCAAGTTTTACCGTGACCTATGGCGATATTATCATCCGGGATATCGATCCTGAGTTTAAATCGGCAGATATCAAATCATCCTATACAGACGTGAGAATATCTGTACACGGCGCTCCTTTCAGATTAGATGCAAGTGGATCTTACTCTGACATCAAGTATCCGTCTGACTTTAACAGCACGTATCAGGTAGAAAAGTCGAGCAGCAAATCTGTAAAAGGATACTCCAAGGGAGAAAATGAAGGAGGCATGATCAGAGCGTCGATGTCGTATGGTGGTTTGAGAATTGATTGATCCCAGGTAATTCCGGAATATCTACTTCAATTATTTAGAAATAATTCTAACCGTAATTAAACGATTCGTATTTCGACTAAATACGAATCGTTTTTATTACTTCCCATACCATATCCTATATACACAATTTGCAAAATCATCTGATATCAAAATACTTCCATCGGGCATATGTTCCAAATCAACTGGTCGACCCCAAGCCCTACCGTTTTGCAACCATCCTTCAGCAAAGACAGTATAGGAAGTAGCATTCTGATTTTTATCCAGAGTAACTTCGCTGATTCGATATCCAAGGGGTGACTGGCGGTTCCAGGAACCATGCTCAGCTATCAGTATTTGATTTTTATAGGAAACGGGAAATTGTTTGCCTTGATAAAACTCTAAACCAAGAGGCGCTACGTGAGCACCTAATTTTTGAGCAGGGGGCATAAAGTCACTACAAGGGTATTTTGATCCAAATTCAGGATCAGGTATATCTCCCTGGTGACAATAGGGGTATCCGAAATTCATCCCATCTTTAGCGGCATGGTTCAGTTCGCATGCAGGTTTATCTTCTCCAAGCCAATCCCGACCATTGTCCGTAAACCAAAGTTGTTTATTTTCCGGAGACCAGGTAAAGCCTACCGTGTTGCGAACTCCTTTCTGAACTATTTCCATTTTTTTAGTTTCGATATCCAGCCTGGTGATGCTATTAAAGATGGGATCTTTTGATTCACAAATATTGCAAGGAGCCCCGACCGGTACATATAGTTTGCCATCCGGACCAAAAGAAATGTATTTCCATCCATGGTGCTTTTCGCTTGGATATTTATCGTAGACGACTTCCGGAGTACCCGGATGGTCAAGTTTACTTTCAATATTTTTAATTCTAAGTATCCGATTGATTTCAGCAATATATAAATCCCCATTTTTGAGAGCGACCCCATTGGGTGAATTAAGTCCCTGGGCGATGGTATAAATTTTGTCGGCTTTGTTATCGTGGTTTTCATCCCGGATGGCCCATACTCTTCCTTGACCGTCATCTTTAGTACCTACGAAAAGTGTTCCTTTATCGGACAAAGCCAACGATCTGGCATTGACAATGTTTTCGGCAAATACAGCAATATGAAATCCATCTCTTAATTTGATTTTACTCAAGTCGATGGGAGGAGGTGTATGCCCCAACCAGGGTGCAAGCATCAGGAACAATAAAAATGATTTCATTCTATAAAAATTTAATTCGACCGTACAATAATAACTGTTCTGTGGATATAAGCCATGATTTAGCAATAGGATAAATCGATCGGTCTTGGTGATCCAAAAAAAAATTTTACTTTTGATTAATTTAAATCAAAAAAAAATACCTTTTAAATGAAAAATTTATTTTTATTGGCTCTCTTGTGCATCGCTGTATTGGCATCCAATTGCTCTTCTAAAACCGCCTCAAAGACGGCCAAAATGGAAGAACGCAGTAAGCCAAAAATCACCTATGCTGCAAACATCAAAGATTTACTGGCAGGAAGCTGCTCACCTTGTCATTATGCTGATCAAGGCGGCAAGAAAAAAAGCCTTGCTACCATTGCTGATGTAAAAGCTGTTGCAATGGATGTCTCAGACAGAATCTCCATGGCGCCGGATCAGAAAGGATTTATGCCTTTCATGAGTAAAAAACCTCCGTTGACTCCGGATCAGGTAAAATTATTTAAAGATTGGGTAGCCGCCGGCATGCCTGAATAAATTTCCTACAAAGAATACCCTCGTTTTTAAAGTTGGGTTTCAGATTAATTTTTCGATAAATGTTAATGACGCGATAAAAGTTCCCTTAATAAACTAAAAGAAAAATTTATCGTTTTTAGAGAACAAATTATAGGGCTTTTTACATTGTACTATATAAATCTCGAAAAACCTTTTAACTGAAACCCAACTTTTTTTGTTTTATGATATCTTTCAAATTCGGATTGTTTTCCCACACACCACCCTTTCCCACTCCAGGTGAAACATTGATTCAATCGCTATTGATGAACTGATCGTGAACAGTACTTTCAGGAATCAAATAGTTTTGTAATTTTAGATTACCCTTCGATACCATCATCGAAAAATACGGACTTGAAAAGATCAAGACCATCGGGGATGCGTATATGTGTGCATCCGGTATTCCGACCATCCAGGAAGATCATCAATACAAAATCATGAAGGCCGCATTAGAAATCAGAAATTACATAGAAGAAAATAATCAGAGGAGAATTGCCAATCACAAAGAACCCTGGGAAATACGAATTGGGATTCATGTGGGTCCATTGGTAGCCGGGGTCGTTGGAAAGAAAAAATATGCTTATGATATCTGGGGCAATACCGTCAATATTGCAAGTCGTATGGAGACCAATGTCGCTCCAGGTCATATCGCCATCTCCTCCTCGGCATACCATCTGGTCAAGGATCGATTTGACTGCTCTTATCAAGGTAAAATCAATGCAAAAAATGTAGGAGACATCGATATGTATTATCTGGAAGGTGAAAAATCATAGCTTGGTCGATAACCTGTCGTGCCTGACCAATAAAATTAGTTACCTTTACTTGATTGAAACTAAATGAATTTAACAATTAAAGATGGTTTTGATGCTTCGAAGGTAATCATGTATACAGCCATAGCATTTGGCCTGACTAAATTATTTCAAAAGTATCTTTCATCTTATAAAATAGTAGTTCCTAAATTTAAATTTTTTAATAACTCCTGGATTGCTGCTTTGGCGATGAGCATCCTGGGCAGTCTGTTCATCCCATTATTTGATATACCTACTTTCTTGTCACTGTATTTTTTATACCTGGCGTGGGTCTTTTACGAATTAAGATTGGATGAAAAAATAAAGTCAATCTTTTGGATCGTTGGACCGTTTACGTTATTTCATTTACTGAATACTTTATTCAATACATTTGATTGGCCATTCAAGGGCACCATGGATACCCTCGCGGGATTCTCTTCCATATGGGCAGTCAGTTTTGCTATTTACCAGAACCGACAAAACAAAAAAGAATTGACCCGAGTCAAACAAGAAGAAGAAAAGCGACAAAAGCTCGAAGCCCGGACCAATCTCCTGGATCAACTCGTGATACAACGCACCAAGGAAATTACTCAGCAAAAAAATGCACTTGAAAAGTCCATGGCTGAATTGCAGGCAGCCCAATCCCAATTGATTCAATCAGAAAAAATGGCTTCCCTGGGAGAACTCACTGCTGGCATTGCGCACGAAATACAAAACCCACTCAACTTTGTCAATAATTTTTCCGACCTCAATGGTGATTTGCTATCTGAGATCAGAGCAGAATTGGCGAAAGAACCCGCTTTGCGCGATGATCAATTGATCCTGGATGTACTCAATGATATTGATGCAAACTCAAAAAAGATCAATTACCACGGTCACAGGGCCTCTTCCATCGTCAAAAGTATGCTCGAGCACAGCCGTAAATCATCCGCTCAAAAAGAACCTACTGATATCAATGCATTATGCGATGAATATCTGCGGCTGGCATACCATGGACTCAGAGCTAAGGAAAAAAATCAGAATGGGGAGATTACGTTTCAATCCGATTTCAAAACCGATTTTGATGCAACCATCCCACCGGTGTACACCATCCCTCAGGATTTTGGGAGAGTAGTACTTAATTTAATCAATAATGCATTCTATGCAGTTAATGAAAAAAGGAAAAAATCTTTGGAAAGCCTTGACTTATTTGAAGTGGATACTGAAGGAAATGCAAATCCAAGCCAACAAATCAACTATGCACCGTTGGTTTTAATTAAAACTAAAAGAATTGGAGATAATGTGCAGATCAAAGTGATAGATAATGGAGGCGGAATACCGGATGCAATCCGGGAAAAAATATTCCAGTTGTTTGAAGATGAGTTGCCTCCCTGTTTACTGACCTTCCAGCGCAGGCGGAAAGCCTACGGTTTCTTTGCCGGAGACCGTTTTGCCAATAAGCGCGATGCCAGAGAAATCACGGACGAAATTGCCCTGAATCCGCATTACTTTGCTCACTGTAGCCCGGAGGACATTTTATCTACGTTAGTCCACGAGATGGCACATCACTGGCAACACCATTTCGGAAAAACATCACGCTGGGGCTATCACAATAAACAATGGGCGCAAAAGATGCACTCCATCGGGTTGATCCCGAGCAACACAGGCAAGCCCGGTGGGAAAGAAACAGGCCGCCGCATTTCGCACTATATCGCCGAAGACGGGCCTTTTGCGCCTGCTTGCGCCACATTTTTGGCCGAGCAGGAAGTGATGCTTTATCACGACCGCAATGCTGAAGCCGACGATGACACAACACGTAAGGAACGGGAGAAGAAAGCCGCCAGCAAAACGAAATTTACCTGTGCGGGTTGTGGGGCAAACGCCTGGGGGAAAGCCGATCTTGTCCTGCTTTGTGGATTATGTTTGGAAAGAATGGAAGCCCTGCTACAACTCAATGAGAACCCCGACAGAGACAATGACATGTGGTCTGACCTCAAAAAATTCGCGCTTTCTTTGCCAGCCGCAAACATTCCGAACTGCGCCGGAAGGGAAGCCCGAAATTTCCTCGGACGAGGGAATATTCCTCATCAATCTGTAGGCCATCTCAGAACACATGTGACGCATCAGCGAGTGCGAAAGAAAATGTGACGCGCTAAGCCGCGTTCTGCCTTTTTCCTAAATTTCTCTCCTTCAACTTTAACAACAATTCATCGGGTTCTGGCCCTAGTTAGGAGACCTTTACCCGAAAGGAGCCCCTATGTTCGCAAAAGCACGTATATTCCTGATCCTGATCGGCTTCGTGACAGTGCTGTATTACGGCGTTTGGGGGTATCAAACCCTTTTTCCAACGCACTCTACTGATCCCATTATCGTCGCCAAGGCAGACGAGGAACTGCCCGCCCCAGGCGAAAATGAACCGCCCATTTTCAACCCGGATACTGCCCCTTTGTTGGACGCGGCGGATCGCGAGAGCGCCACGCCCTTCAAGCTGTGGCCAGCGTTGTTGGCCTGGTGCGCGGAATTGACCTTCCACGACCTCAAGACCTTTGTTGTGGTGCAGATGTATTGGTGGTTGACGATCACGGCCCTGCGTATGGCGTACCTCATGCTGGGCAATGCCCTCGGCATTTGTCGCCCCGGTGACTTCCGGCTCTTCCTCGCGTTGTTCCCCTTGTCCTATGTCTGGCGGTGGTATCGCCGTCTTTTGTGGCGTCCGGTGATCTTCTGGATCGAGGAGCTTTTCTGGCAGGGGCGTAAAGCGACGGCCCGTTTCGCCAGTGTCTGGGAAACGATGACCTTAGTTTATCGGCCTGGTCGGGTGTACCTCGGTCAACTGCGCGCCTATGGCATCGGGCTGTGGCAGAGCATCGGCGTGAGTGTCGAGAAACATCTCGTGATGATTGCCGGAACCGGCGGTGGCAAGACCACACTCCTGATTTCGATGCTGGCCCTGCATAACGGAACCGCGTTTGTCATTGACCCGAAGGCGCAGATTGCGAAAGTGCTGGCGCGCTTTCTGAGCCAATTCATGAAGGTTTGTGTGCTTGATCCGCGCGGCATTGCGTTAGGGATAATCACGGCCTGTTGGAATTGTTTTGATGAGATGACGAATGCTGTTATACGGCAGCGGCGGCGCAATCAACAAATCCGCAAGAAAGCACGTAAGCGTGGCCGTGCGCCTGCCGAGGAGTTGCGCCGACCGATAGATCGCGCCATTGCCTACGCCTCCAAGATCGCCTATGGCCTCGTCATCCGCTACGGCAAAGAGAACCCCGTATGGGCGAACAGCGCGCGTGATTTTCTGCTGGGCCTGATCCTGTATGTGTATGCCAAGGAACCACCCGCCAAAAGAAATCTCGTGCGGTTGTATGAGCTGCTGTGCAACGGCCTGCCGGAGAAGACGCCGCCCGGCAAAAATCCCTTTGATGTGTTGCTCTATCACATGACGAAATGCCGGGCCTTCGGGGGCCGGATCGCAGGCAGCGCCAACACGCTGGCGAGTATGGGGAAGGAAATGCGGGGCAGCGTCATCGGCACGTTGATGGAGCAATTGCGGTGGTTGAAAGACGCCGATGTGCGCCACATCTGCGAACGCTCCAGCTTCGGTCTGGAGGAGCTGAAAACCGGCAAACTGATGTTGTTTCTCTGTGCGCCAGTGACGGACATTCGGGAGGATCTGGCCGGTTGGTTTCGGCTGCTGACGGTGATCGCGCTAACCGTCTTTGAAGAATTGCAGGCCGAGAAAATCAAGCGACCCTGCCTGTTTGCGCTCGATGAATTCCCGTCGCTGGGCAAGATCGAGGCCCTGGCTTCCGCCGCTGCCGTGATGCGCTCCTTCGGCGTTCGCCTGCTGTGCATCGCGCAGGACATCGGGCAGATCAAGAACCTGTACGAGAACTGGCAGACCTTTATCGGGAGTGCTGCGGTGACGTGGTGGATGTCAATCTCCGATCCCGACAGTCTGGC